>CAJMQA010000054.1 GCA_905215395.1 uncultured bacterium
GGGGTATTTCAGGAAATACCTGGATATTATCGGAGAAGTTCAAAACAATATCGACTCTCTGAAAAGCCTGACCACCGACTCCGCCCAACTGTCCCGGATCATCTCCATCAATGATCTGCTGGAAGAAAAAATACAAAATCTGCAGGAATTGGTCCGGGTAAAACAATCCCTGGCACCAGATCAATTTTACAGTAAAGCAATTGCCAGCATAGAATCGGGCAGAGACAGCATTACAGACTATCCGAATGTCCGGAAAAGAGTGGTTCAAACACGGGATAGTACCTATGTGAAAGCAGAGAAGAAAAAACGTTGGCGACTATTTTCCAGACAAGAACCCGATTCTGTCCTCCAGGTTACCTTTTCCGAACACATCATCATAGATACCCTCAACACTGACCTTGCGTTGCAAAATACAGATACAGTCGTGAATATCCTGAAATCTGTGTGGCAGGAAATGCATGAGCAATCTCAGAACATCAACCGGCAGATCAACCGGAGAGAATACGATCTTATTAACCAAAGTACCTACATCACCGACCAGCTCAAAAATGTACTGGAAGCTTACGAAAAGGAAGAGATCAACCATTCCCTGGCCAAAATTTCCAACCGGGAACAGATTGTCAATAATACCACTCAGATCATAGCCTGGATAGCGGTTGCCGCCTTTCTTTGTATTCTATTCTTCACCTTTTTTATCCTGCGCGATCTTAGCCGGAGCCAACGCTACAGACGGGAATTGGAAACAGCAAATCAATATGCAGGCCAACTACTGCAAAGCCGTGAAAAAATGATCCTTACCGTTACACACGACATCAAATCCCCTCTCAGCTCTATCATGGGATATATTGAATTACTCCGGAATATGCCACTGAATGAAAGAGAACGTTATTTCCTGAAAAACATGCAGGGTTCTTCTGAGCACATTTTGCATCTGGTCACTAATCTGCTTGATTACTCCAAACTGGAAAACAATAAAATGCCGGTCGAAGAGATCGCTTACAATCCCGGACAACTCTTCCAGGAAGTCTGTGATAACTTTATGCCATTGGCAAGCAGGAAACAACTGGTACTACAATGCAAGATAGGTCAGGATCTGCAACAGGAATATAAAGGAGATGCACTACGCATCCGGCAAATCATTACCAACATCTTTTCCAATGCTATTAAGTATACCCAAAAAGGGAGTGTCAGTTTCTCGGCTGTGAGTTCAACCAATGGGAAACAAATGATCATCCGGATAAAAGATACCGGTCCCGGCATGACCCAGGAAGAACAAAAACTTATTTTTGAAGAATTCACCCGTCTTTCCTCCCATTCAAGCGTTGAAGGCACTGGTTTGGGTCTGACAATCACCTTGAAGCTGATCCAGTTGCTCGGGGGAAGAATGCAACTGGACAGTGAATCTGGTAAAGGAAGCTGCTTCACGATTTTCTTACCTCTTCATAAATCAGACAAAACAGCAGCAATTCCGGCGGTCAAGCCCAAATCCATGCCAATATTAAAAGAAAAACTCAGTATTTTATTAGTTGACGATGATCCGCTACAACTGGAAATGAGCTCAGGCTTGTTGCAGACAAAAGGAATTACAGCACACACCACAACTGATCCCCATCAGGTAACGACTTTACTGCTTTCCGGCCAATATGACCTCTTGATGACTGATATTCAAATGCCAGGGATGGATGGTTTTGAACTGGTAAAACAAATCCGGAACTCAGAAGATATAAAACTCCGGAATATTCCGGTAATCGCTCTATCCGCTAACTCAGAAAAAAAGGAAAGCGATTATCTGAATGCCGGATTTACTGCTTACTTAGGAAAACCTTTTACTTCCGAAAATCTGCTTAGATTATTAACACATCTGACAGGCAAATCCTGGGAGACAGAGAAAGCAAAACCTCAAAGGTCTCCTCTGCTGGAAGCGACGAACGGATACACCCTGAAAAACATCTTATTATTCGCAGATAACGACCGCGAGGCAGCAAAAAAAATTCTCGAATCATTCTGCACAGAGACCCAAAAAAATCTGGAACTCCTGCAAGAATATATAAAAGCAGGACAAACCGGCTCCATCGCTAAAATTGCCCATAAAATGCTACCCCTGTTCAGACAATTAGAAGCAGAAGCAATTATAAGACCTCTTGAAAAACTCGAACGGTCCGGTCAAAACGCTTTAAGCGCAACAGAAATCACAGATATGGCTGAATCTGTCCTGAAAAAAACAGAAAAACTCATACAGGAAATCTCTACTCAATAGAATAGAGTTTCATTTTATTGTAAAGCGTTTTCCTGTCTATTTTTAAAAGACGGGCAGCTTCGCTCTTGTTATTATTACACTTAGCCAAGGCTTCCCGGATCAATTCCACCTCATGTTTCTCCCTCTTCAATGCAAAATCATCCGGATAAAGTGTCACCGGAGCAGAGGCTAACTCTGCAGGGATGTGCTCCCGGGAGATAAAACCGGTCTGACACAACAAAGTTGCCCGTTTTATTACATTCCGCATTTCCCGCAAATTACCCGGCCAATTGTAATTTCTGAAGATATTCATCACTTCATCTTCAAATCCGATCACATCCTTTCCAAGCTCTTCATTCGCTGCAGCCAGAAAATGATTGGCAAAAACCGGAATATCTTCAGCACGCTCTCTGAGACTCAAGGCTTTCAAAGAAAATTCGTTCAGACGATGATACAAATCTTCCCGGAAACCACCTTCTGCTACTGCCTTTGTCAAATTCTCATTAGTTGCAGAGATGATACGGACATCAAAAGCTATCTCCTTATCACTTCCAACCGGTTTTACCTTCCGCTCTTCTAAAGCACGCAAAAGCTGCACCTGAACATCATAACTCAGATTTCCGATTTCATCCAGAAAAATAGTACCTCCGGAAGCTTGTACAAAATAGCCTGTTTTATCGTTGACGGCACCAGTGAAAGCACCTTTTACATGCCCAAAGAATTCACTGGCAGCCAAATCTTTAGGAATAGCACCACAATCTACAGCTACAAAAGGGGCATCTTTACGGCTGCTCTGAGAATGGATCAGACGGGCAATATACTCTTTCCCGGATCCACTTTCTCCCGTAATCAAAACAGTCATCATGGTAGGCGCAACCAGCCGGATGTACTCATACAATTTATCAGCTTCCTGACTCATCCCCTTGATATAAGACACTGCAGGACCTTTCTTTTCCCGCTTTTTACCGGCAGGCAACTCTTTATGTTCCAAAGCATCCTGTATCTTCTTCAGTATCTCATCCGGAATAACCGGTTTAGCAACATAATCAAAAGCCCCCAGTTTCATTGCCAGAACGGCTGTCTGTATATCTGCATACCCTGTCATCAGAATAACCTGAATTTCCGGAGTTACCGATTTAATATGTTTTAACAGAAAAATACCATCTTCATCCGGCAAACGTAAATCTGTCAGGACAATATCGTATTTTATCCCTTTCAACTTTGCAATCGCCTCCCGGCAGGAAAAAGCCTCCTCCACCTGAAAACCCTTCTTGCTCAGCCAGGTTTTCAACATCAGACAAAAAGTCGTATCATCATCCACCAATAAAATCTTTGCCATATCTATATTGTAAATATATGATTAATTAAAGCAACCCCATCCCTAATATACTGCGAAGTTAAAAAACTAAGTTCACCTAAAAAAACCTGTTAAAACATTTTATTAAAAAAAAGTTTGTTTTATACATTCCACATCAAAAAATCTATTTAACTTTGCAAGACAAAGTAATTTGCAATATGGATAATCAAGAAGCTTTAAATACCCTGAACGAAATCCGGAAAATGATGGAAAAATCTTCCCGTTTTCTGTCTCTAAACGGACTTTCTGCTATTGTCATCGGCATCTATGCATGCATTTCAGCTGGTATAATTTATTTCATTTTGTACAATATGCCTCCCGGAAAATATCTTCCTGTCGGAACACTCATTGCTTTCGCTGCCATATTGATTATTGTGTGTATCACAACCGTTATCCTGATGTGCCGATACAAAGCCCGCCGCAATCATCAGCAACTACAGTTAGACTTCACAACGAAAAAGTTGTTATGGAATTTCTTTTTTCCACTATTTACCGGAGGAATTCTTTGTCTGGCCCTTATCTGGCATCAACATTACGGTCTGACCTCATCCATCATGCTGATATTTTATGGAATAGCCCTAATCAATGCTTCCAATTATACCTACTCCAATACACGCTATCTGGGGTATGCAGAAATTTTGCTGGGGCTATCGGACAGCTTTGCAGAAGACTATGCATTATTATTCTGGGTGATAGGGTTCGGTATTTTCCACATCATCTATGGCATCTTTTTTCACCTGAAATACGAAAAACCCAATTGATCTGAACCGGAAAAGATGAAAATAAACCTGGAAGATATAAACAAAGCATTCGAAAGCAAAGCCAGACTGGGAATCATGTCAGTACTTATGGTGAACGAATCCATTGATTTCGTTTCACTCAAACATCTCTTGGAATTGACCGACGGAAATCTGGCCAGTCACACCCGGAATCTGGAAGAATTGGGCTATATACGTAGTTATAAACAATTTGTCGGACGTAAACCCAATACCACTTTTTCTGTAACTCCGGAAGGAAAAGAAGCTTTTAAAAAACATTTAACTGCATTGGAAGATTTTTTAAAAAATCAATTAACAGACAAAACATAAACTATTATTTTTTTATTCTTATACTTTGAAATACAAAGTACTTTTAATATTTTAAATACAATACCATGGAAACACAAAAAGAATTTCGGCATCAGGAAAATTATCCTCAGAAAAGTTTTATACAACGTAATGCATTATCACTAAAGATTATTCTGATAGGGATATTGATACTTATCATGATGATCCCATTGTCCATGATCCAAAATCTGATTTCTGAACGGGCAAATACAGCCAGCGAAGCAGCCCTGGAAGTACAGCAGAAATGGAGTGGAGCCCAGGAAATCGCCGGACCTGTCCTAAGTATTCCATTTTACGAAGAACAGGAAACCTATCAATACACCAAGCAGGGAAATCAAGTCAAAATCAACAAAGTACTGAATTATCTGCACTTGCTGCCTGAAACACTGGAAATCAACGGAAATATTGAAACCAGTACCCTGAAAAGAGGACTATATGAAATCGTCGTCTACAAAACCCCTTTGGTATTGAAGGGCAAATTTATTTTACCGGAAAATTTCAGTAAAGAGGCCAATACGGAACAGCTTCTTCTGCAAAATGCCACTCTCAATATGGGTATCAGTGACTTAAGAGGTATCAGCGAACAAATCGAAGTAAACTGGGAAGATACCACTTACCAATTCAATCCCGGCCTGCCTTCCGATTATATACTGAACTCAGGGGTTTCCACGCCCATAAATTTTTTAAAAGCCGGTGAGACAGTAGAATTCACCATTCATCTGGCGCTGAAAGGTTCTGCCTCACTTCATTTTGCCCCCATGGGTAAAACCACCCAGGTGCAACTGACTTCCAATTGTACAACTCCCAGTTTCACAGGTTCATTTCTCCCGGAAAACAGGGATATTTCCGGTACAGGATTTACTTCAGACTGGAAAATTTTGAATCTCAACCGTAGTTATCCTCAAATTTTTAAAGGCAATACTTATTATAATTCTCAGGCTTTATCTGCTTTCGGAGTCGATTTACTGCAACCTGTCCAGCAATATCAGCAATCCATGCGTTCAGCCAAATACGCCTATCTGATTATCATCCTGACCTTTGTGGTGAGTTTCTTTGCAGAAATTATGCAAAAAAAGAATATCCATCCTTTCCAGTACTTGCTGATTGGATTAGCACTATGCCTGTTTTATACTTTGCTAATATCCTTTTCCGAACATCTGGGATTCAGCTGGGCTTATCTGATCTCAGCCTTATTGACAATTACCCTACTGACCTTTTACATGTCCGGCATTCTTAAAATCAGGAAAACCGCACTTACCATCGGTGGTTTACTGACCCTCCTTTATGCCTACATTTTCGTACTCATACAAATGGAAACTTACGCCCTGTTAACAGGAAGTATCGGCCTCTTTATCATTCTGGCAGTTATCATGTACTATTCCCAGAAAATCAACTGGAACGAGCATGAATAGAAATGGAAGGTGCCCACAAGGCAGAAAATACCTTTTCGGGCACCTTCATTCCACATTACTCAACAGCTGGGAAAAGTTGCTTCAGTTTATTCACCAGCTCTTCCCCGTGCAATTTAGCACCGGCAATCTTCCCCGATGCGTCTATAATAAATACAGAGGGTATCGAGCTTACATCATAAGCATTGAAGATATCATCATTTCCCAATACATTCAGCCAGGGCATTTGCTCCTCTTCCAAAGCTTTTTTCCAGGCCGTCTCCTGCTTATCCCAGGATACTCCGGCCATAGCCAAACCCTGATCTTTATATTGCCCATACAGAACTTTCATTTCCGGAATTGAGCGCCGGCAAGGTCCACACCAGGAAGCCCAAAAATCCACCAAAAGATATTTTTTCCCCTGCAAAAGTTCCTGCAAAGACCATGTTTTTCCGTCCTGATCAGGAGCAGAAAATACAGGAGCCATCTCTCCTTCCATGGTTTCAGGGAAAAGCTCTTTCTCTACCAGTTTTCCGTAATAACTTTCTTTAGCCTCCGGAGACAATTCCTCATACCAAGGTTTTAAATCCGGACTAAAATAACTAAATAAATACATCATCAGAAAGGGTCCCCACCAGGAATCACTATTACTTTTAATGGTTTCGCGGTAACGTTTTTCTACCTGATCAAAAAAAGCCTTCTCTTCAGCAGCCATTTTTTTATAAGCTTCCCCCTCCATAAACAGACGTACAGAATCCTGGTTTCCTGTACCCCGTAAACGCCTCATCTCCATACTGGCAATCTTATTCCGATCCATAAAAGCCTGATGTTCCCGATCCAGTTCTTCTCTTACACTGATCTTCTGTAAAAACAGATCATGCAAGGGGGAACCCTTTACCTTGTAATCTTTAAAATCAGCAAGCTGTTGCCCGTCCTGTTCCTTCCTCTGGAATAACCCGCAAACCTCTGTTTTGCCATTTTCCAACATAACAGGCTCAGCCCCCAAATATCCCTCAACACTCAGATAAAACAGACGGGGCGACTCCAAACTACCTGAAAATTCAAATTTTCCGCTTTGAGCTATAGTCTCAGCCACCGGCTTCTCACCTTTATGGGTTGCTCCCGGTTTCAGAACAATCTTCGCACCCTCCGGTAATCCATCTATATGCCCTTTCAAAAGATAGGTTGTCGGTTCGGATTGACACCCCATTCCTAAAAACAACCAACAAATCAGAATAATATAATATTTCATTTTCTTCCTTTTTTAAAGTTTAAAAATCATGTGTTTTATTTTCCCGAAATCTTCAAATACTTCAGGATTCTTTACCTGTTTCCCAAATGGATTGGCTTCCAGTACACCCGATGCAGGGCCTATCTCAAACTCATACAAATATCCCTTACCAGCCACCTCATCCCAGGTTCCTACCCAGACAACGCGGCTATTAGCAGGATGTCCACCGGGACACCACAAATAGAGACAGGTCACTTTCAGATTGGAGGGAAAAGGAAACAGAAGCTGAGAAATTCCGGTTCCCTGGTAATTATAAGAATACAATCCCTTCTCTGTAGCATACACCATAATCGGACCGGCTCCGCAAACACCCCAGAATTTTGCATTCTGAATATCAGTACAAGCGCTCAAATCATAGATTCCTTTTTCCTGGGCCAGATTTCCATTATCCACAATATTGGCAAACTTGGGCAGGTATAAATACCTTTTTCCGGTCTCATCCTCAAATATGGAATAAAAATATTTTTCATATCCTGACTCAGCATACACCAATTTATGACCGATGTGATTCACATCGAAAGGAGCTTCCAGATCTTTTTCCTTAAACTGAGCAAATTCTGAAGCATAGGGTTGTAAAGGCAGATATCTCTGTTTTTTCTGATCATACACCACCATCTGATAATTCATCTGCCCCTCTACCGGATACCAGGTAGTGATTGTCTCATTCGGAAAGAAAGGAGCCAGATTATAATCGCCTGCAATCGCCGCCGAAAATTTCCGGTCATTGGCCTGGTTGATGTACAACAAGTACAATTTCCCGTCATTGATCAGAAATTCCGAATTATTCAGGAAAGTATATCCCTGCGGATTATAATTGGGAACAGTATAAAACATCTCATCAAACTTCTCCATCAGGGTAAAATCCTGTCCGGACAATCGCAATCCCTCCCGATCGGTAAACAAATAGAAGTAATCATTCGGATAGGTATAGGAACGGCAAAAATTCAGGAAAAGAGGCTTACCGGGGATCAGTTCATCATACACAGAAGAATAATATTTTCTCGCCCGTGTAGGCGTCCCCATCATCGTTCTGTCGGTACGGATAATATCGACATCAGTATTACCATCAAACTCCTGAAGCACAAACAAACCGGTTTCCAGAGTTTTCTGGATCGTAGAATAGAAAGACATAAATTCTCTCAACCCGGTTTTCAAATTCTCTACTATATAAACAATATTGTAGGTAGCCGGTTTCAGCATCATCTTAACGGCCAATTGTTTCTGAACAGACAGAGTATCTGCAGGCGGGTATACCATTGCATTCCCATCCTGTACGGGTCCATAATATTGCGGATAGGCCAGCCAGTAATACCGCAGATCAGCTTCTACTCCTTCCGGGATTTCTATCTCGGGACGGATGATGATAGAATCTCCCTGCAATACATTTCGCCACAATGTCGGGTCTAGTCCGGTTGTATCGATCCGGATTTTCCGGATATCGTGGTAGTCATAATTTCCTTTGTCATCGTAACAGGAAGTTAAAATTCCCAGTAAACAAATCACCAATACAATATATTCCTTGATATTTTTCATAAGTCAATATTTTTGTGTTCCTACTATACTCCTCCTTTTTCAGGGAAAGTGACCACTTTATTATTTTCGTCTACCAATGGTTTCCCGGGATGCTCATCGTTGTATTTTACCAGAGCAGCCTGTACCATGGTCTTGTAGTTATACATCTGCGACCAGTTCATTCCGTTTTCCTGTCCATAGGTAAACTCCGACACGCCGGTATGTTCCAATATAAACCGGAATTTCACTTCTGAATATTCGCCGAAGAACTCCTGTAATTTATCCCAATTGACAGGCTTTTCGATCATATCGCTCCACTTGATCTTCAGACGGCTCCATTCTGTCACACCCACCAGAAAATCTTCTGTCTCTGCCAGCCGGATAGTCAGATAGACAAAACTGTTTTCCAACTCATCGGTACGTTTTAAGGTCACATAAAAAGAAACGGTATCCGCCTCTCCTGGCAATACGACTGTTTCAGGAAAAACATAATGCGTCTCTTTCTGAGCCGTTGTCAGTTTCGGATCAACAAGCAGTTTCACCTTCCGTTCCTGAGGAACGACCGTCCCCATCAAGGTTAGCAAGACCTTCACTTTTTTCTCTTTTACAGCAGAAGATTCAGTTGCAAATGAATAATTTACAGAATCAGTTCCGACGGCCATCCGGTACTCCGCTTCCATTCGCACGCGTGCCACATCCTGATAGAAGAAATCATCATTTTTACATCCTCCCGACACACAAAGCAGGAGAAGAATTATGCCTATATATGGTTTCATTTTCATAACTGTCAGTTTCATGATTAAATACTCATTGTTCCCTTTCTCCGAATTCAAGTTCGCTTTCCGGCATGGGCAATACATATACCCGTTTATTCCCCGGTAAAGCAGCACCTTCGATTTGCGGGAGGTTCAGCCGTTTATAATAAAAGAACAGTTGTCCCTCACAAATCAATTCCTTGCGGTATTCTTTAAAGATTTCCTGTTGTATTTCCGGAGCCGTCAGACTTTTTGAAAGATCGAGGGAAGTCCCCAGATTCCGGTGATTGCGAACCGTATTCAAAAGTACCACTGCCGAATCCGGATTGCTTTCCTTCAGGCATTCAGCAGCAATGTAATACATCTCCGTCTTGCGGATCAGCGGCATTTTTTTACTATAATCATTCTTGGGATTATTGTATTGCCACATTTTAGAAGGATAACGTACTCCTCCATCATAAGAGAAAAGGTAAGTCTGTCTCCAGTCGGCAGCCAATCCACCGTCCATCTCATAATACAAACGGATATTCGGTTCGGATACGGTCAATGCATTACTACCCGAAACTGAGGTAAAATAGCCTTTTATATTGTCCTCCATTTCGCTCACATGCAACCCGAAAACATGTTCCCCTATAAATAACAAGTTCCGGTCATTGGCATTGGCTGTTTCAATAGAGGATTGAGCCACCCAACTGAAACGCTTTTCATTTTCAATGATCTCTTCTGCACATGCCAAAGCATTGGGCTTATCGTTTTTGTACAAGTAAACCCGTGCCAGGGTGGCCTTTGCTGCAAAATAATTGAATCTCCTTTGCCGGTTCTGATTGTAGTAAGCAGAGTCGACAGAACAAGTTGCCAACGGATCGTATTTCAATAATGCGGCAGCCTCGTTCAATTCCAGTACCAACCGCTCCAAAACCTCACTCACCTTCATCTGCGGGGTAATTTTGGTGGAGTAACTGTCTACGTAAGGGATTGCCGGAGCAGAAGGCTCTGCAGCATGGGAAGAAGAAAAAATCCGTAACAGATCGAACAAGAGAAAAGCTCTCAATCCCAGGGCTTCCCCTTTGGTCACTTCCCAGTTATGACCGACAAAGATATTTTTATTTGCCCGGTCGATATGTTCCAGTAAAAGGTTCAGATTCGCAATATTATTGTACAGCCCGGACCATACGGACTCGATTGTGGGACGTACAGCCACATTTTCATAATCGTACTCTCCAGCATAATGATATACGTTACCTCCATCCAGGTCATAGTTTTGCGATAAAACCTCTATCAGACCAAAACTCAATTCCCGTCCATACAGCTGAGGGGAAGCCATAGAGACATAGACTCCGGTCAATACATCCTTGAAACCATCCTCCGTTTTAAATTGCTCGTCTGCAATGATCTGTGATTTCGGACGCACATCCAGCCAATCACTACAGGATATTCCGGTAAAAAACACGATAAACATCCCGACTATCATACTATATTTTTTCATATTCATAGTTTTATCCGTTAAAAAGTAGCTTGCAGTGAAAAAGAAAATGTCCTGGCAAAAGGATAATCAGTACCCCGCTCAATCTTAATGGAAGAAGCAGTAAACACATCGTTCATATAGAAAGAAAGGCGCAAACGCTCAACCGGAACCTTTTTCATAAAATTCAGTTCCTTCATATCATAAGCAATATTCAGAGATGAAAAAGTCAGGTCGTTCTGATCCTCGACAAATCGTGAAGTCGGACGGGTATATCCTTTGTCTTTGATAGACTTGAACTTCGCAATATCTCCTGGTTTTTGCCAGCGTTGAGAAAATACCCGCCGATCTACATTGTAATCCAGGTCTGCATTTTCCACACGCTGAACGACAGTCGAGTTATACAATTGTCCACCCCACTTATAACTAAAAATCAGATTCAGGCTCAAGCCTTTCCAGATCAGGTTCATACCAAAGTTTCCATTGATTTTGGGAAGAGCATCACCACACACCACCTGATCAGCCGCAGCCCATTCGTATGTGACACTTCCGTCTTTTTTCAGATAGATTTCTTTCCCGTTTTCCGGATCGATCCCCAAAGAACGCACAGCCCAGATGGCATTCATCGACTGTCCCTCTTCGAATCGCACCGAAGGAGTTATCTGATCCTGTTTTTTATTGACGTCATCACCGGCAACCTTATCCGCGTCCTGCTCCTCATTATAAGCCCTCAAAGCATTCGAAATCTTTTTGATCTTATTTTTATTGTGAGCGGCATTGACAAATACATTCCAGGTTATATTTTTCCTCTGATTTTCATACACTCTTACATTAATATTCGCTTGCCAGCCCCTATTCTGTGTTTTTCCGAGGTTTTCCTTATAAGTCGCAAAACCCATGGAAGGGGGGACCGATACGTCGGTCAGTAATCCGGTTGTATTGGACATATAATAATCCAGCTTCATCTGTAAACGGTTATTGAAAAGATTGACATCCAATCCGACATTGTTGTCCTGTTTTTTTTGCCACTGCAGATCCGGATTAGCCAGGCCTAACAAATAAGCCCCCATATTATCCGGCCCGTATACGGAATTTTTGTAATAGTCAAAAGTAGCTATCGCCTGGTATGAACTAAATCCCTGTGAACCGGTATAGCCGGTGGAAGCTCTCAATTTCAGAAAATTGATAAAACCTGCACCCCGCATAAAAGCTTCGTGGTGCAAGTTCCACCCGGCACCTATCGCCCAGAAATTACCCCAGCGTTTGTTAGCACCAAATTCAGAAGAACCACTCAGACGATAAGACAAATCAGCCAGATAACGATCGTCATACGAATAGTTCATAGATGCCATGACTCCCAGGTTTCTGGAAATGTCTTCACCACCGGTCGGTTTTCCATTCAACTCATATTGAGTAGCGAAAGAGACATGATCCATCCGGTCATTTACCAGACCTTCAGCGACATATTTTTTACTGTCATAACTGGTTTCAGACATACTGGCATTTGCATTCAGAAAAAAGAGGTGCTTTCCGGTGATAAAAGAGTAATTCAGCCCCAGGTCAGCATTTAAAGTCAGCATATTTCCCTGTTCATCGGTATATTTCCCTTTCCGGGCGATCAGTTCGTCAGTAGTGTAATTCCAGAAATCCGTATGTCCGGCAGGTTTAAACGTCTCATTCTCACTTAATTTTTTCGTTACCCCAAACCGACCGGTAACCTTCAGATTATCGACGATGGTCCATTCTCCGTAAAAATTATTGGTAACATCCAGATAATACCCATTGTACCGGCTATTGATCATTGCGTTCCACATCGGATTGTTTTCAGACCCCCGGCTTCCTCCTACAATTTCCCAGCTTTTCATCAGATTGCCCTTATCATCGTAGAGCCGCCAATAGGGGTTCAGACGGGTATATAAACTAAAACTTCCCCAAGGAGAATCATCCGAGCGGTTGTACGTCACCGATAACTTATTGCGGAATTGCAAACTTTTCCGTCTGTACATCAAAGTAATCCCTCCGGACAAATTACTCCGGTCAGAACCTTTCATTACCCCGGTTACTCTCTGATAGGCCAGATCAACTCCATAACGCAAAAACTCATCACCACCTTCCATGTAAATGGAATGTTTATGCCCCACACCCGTACGTACCGGCTGTGCCAGCCAATAGCTATCAACTCCCTTATCAACCTCCTCTTTCAAAGCATTGTACTTTTTCAGCAAGGTCATCTGATAAGGAACATTATCCGACTTGTAGCGATCAGCCATCCATTCCACCTGCAGTTTCTCTGCCGCATTACACAGGTCATAACTACTCAGATCAGGTGCAGAAACATCCACGCTTCCCGTATAGGTCAGTTTCAGGCGTCCGGCCTCCGGCCGTTTCGTTTCGATGACCACGACACCATTGGCGGCTTTTGAACCGTAAATGGCTTTGGCTGCCGCATCTTTCAACAATGTAATGCTCTCCACCAGATTCATATCCAGATCGTTGATCTTCTCCATATTGGTCTCAAAGCCATCCATGATAAAAAGCGGCTGATTGGGATCGGATGTATACTGTGCCTTCAGGTCGGGAAAGCCTGACTGGCCTCTCAACTGGATGGAAGGTAAACGATTGGGATCAGAGCCAAACTCCAGATTATCCAACATCACAAATGAAGGATCGATATTTTTCAGACTCTGTAAAACATTCTGATTCCCGGCTTTTTTCAACTGTTCTCCCCGGATCGTCTGAGCAGAACCGGTAAAACTTTCGGCCCTGCGGGTAAAGATACCGGTCACCACCACTTCATCCAGTTTGGCCACAGCATCCTCCATAATTATATTTAACACCGTTTTTTGCCCTACAGTTATTTCCTGAGATTCCATTCCCACAAAAGAGAAAGCCAATATCAGATCCTGTGTTTCCGGCACACTAATTTCATATTTTCCATCGATATCGGTCACTACTCCGACAGAAGTCCCTTTAATCAAGACGGTGACCCCAGGTAATGGTTCACCCTGTTTATCCTTTACCTGACCTTTCACCACCCGGCTGGTCTGTTGAGCCTCTTTTTTGAATATCACGACATAGTCCTCTACAATTTTATACCCCAAATGGACCTGTCCCAGTATTTTGTCCAGGGTTTCAGTCAGGAGCTCGTTATCAGCAACCACGGATATTTTCTGATTGCGGTCGATTTCCGTCGTACTGAATACGATCACATTTCCGGTCTGCCGCCTCAATTCCGTAAATACTTTTTCCAATGTGACATCCTGCATTTTCAGATTTACCCGAAGCTGCGACAGAGCCATCTGACCGGCACTTACCTGAAATGCAAACCATAAACATAAAGACAACGTCAATTTCATTTTTCTCAGCAGGTTTTTGGGAACTTTTCCGACATGTAAAGCCCAAGAGATTCGATTTTTTTTCATAGATTTGTATAATTAGTGAGACATTCCAAACGGATTCACAATTTTCCAGATTACGGTCCGTCTGAATTTCATTGAAACCGGGAAATGTGGGGACATTTTCCGGTTTTTAATTATAAATAGTTATAGTTTTTCCTTTGATCTGATAATTTACAGCCCGGGTCTCCCGGATAATATTTAGGATAAATTCCAGGGATTTTGTTTTCTGCACAGCACCTGTAAAGCGGATGTTCTTCATTTTTTCATTCAGAAAAAAGAAATCCACATCATACCAGCGTCCCAACAGCTCTGCAACTTCTTGTAAAGGCATGTCCTGAAACTCAAAAACACCTTCTTTCCAGGAAGTATAATAAGGCACATTCACCTCTTTTTTAGTCAGTTCCCCTTTACTTTTTGAAAAGACGGCCTGATCGCCAGGTAACAAGTTTGTTGTATAATCCCCCGCAGAGATGCTTACAGCCCCTTT
>CAJMQA010000055.1 GCA_905215395.1 uncultured bacterium
CCTGTTTTATGCGGAATGGTGAGTCAGAATGCCATTCTTTTGCCTGATACAGTAGTGGATTTGGCAAATTGGGAACCTGAAAGTGTAAATTTTGAAGAACTATTTGGTGGGCAGGTTTATATATCCGGTTATGGATATAATTATGATGTAGAGCGGAATATCCGGTTGATCCGGGAATTATATCCGGAAACTGAACATATTGCGTTTATATCGGACAACAGCTATGGCGGAGTGTCTCTGCAGGCTTATGTGAAACGCAGAATGAAGGAATTTCCGGAATTGGACCTGATACTGTTGGACGGCCGCAAACATACAATTTATACTCTTGTGGATCAGATAGCCACTTTGCCGGCTAATACAGTAATATTGGTCGGTACCTGGCGTGTCGATAAGAATGAGGGGTACTTTATGAGAAGTGCGACTTATTCCATGATGAGTGCAAATCCTCATATGCCGGCGTTTTCCCTTGCTTCTGTCGGACTTGGGCATTGGGTGATCGGCGGATATAATCCTGAGTACAGGAGTATAGGTAAAGATCTGGCTGAGCAGGCGTATGATATACAGAAAAAACATACGAAACCCGGTGGTCTCAATATAATTCCCGGCAGGTATGTTTTTGATTATAAAAAATTACAGGAGTTTAATATTGATCCGGATTTAATACCGGCTGATGCGACCTTCCTGAATAAAGAACAGGCTTTTTTTGAAAAGTACCGCTATGAGATATTGAGCATAGCTTTGATTATTATTGCGCTGGTATTGGCTCTGCTGATTACTTTATTTTATTATCTTAAGACCAAACGTCTGAAAGATCAGTTGGAAGAGTCTGAGGTTGAATTGTTGGCTGCCAAGGAGAGGGCGGAGGAATCTGATCGCTTGAAATCGGCTTTCCTGGCAAATATGAGCCATGAGATACGGACCCCCTTGAATGCAATTGTTGGTTTTTCCAATGTTCTGGTGACAGGGGAATGTGATCGGGAAGAGGAACGAAAATTTGCCGAAGTCATACAGACAAATTCCGATTTGTTACTTCGTCTCATTGGTGATATCCTGGATATTTCACGCCTGGAGACCGGGAAACTGAAATTTTCATACGAGGAGTGTGAGATTGTGGGCCTTTGCCATAAAGTACTGGCAACCACTTCTTATTCTAAAAAAGCTGAGGTGGAGTATGTATTCCGCCCAGTAGAGAGTCTCGTTATAGAAACGGATGTACAGCGTTTGCAACAGGTTTTGATTAATCTGTTGTCAAATGCCAATAAATTTACCGATCGCGGACAAATTATCCTAGATTTTCAGAAAGATGAGAAAGAAGGAATGGTGACCTTCAGTGTGACGGATACCGGAGTAGGTATTCCACCTGAAAAACAGGAAAAAGTATTTGAGCGCTTCGAAAAACTGAATGAATATGCTCAGGGCACAGGACTGGGGTTGGCTATTTGCCGGATTACTGTCGGTATATTGGGAGGGAAAATATGGATAGATAAAGATTACCGGGGTGGTGCCCGTTTCTTATTTACTCACCCCATACAGCGGAAGTTCTGATTGTCGTTTTCCCGGAGCAGGACAGAAAGGCATTGATTCAGGGTGTCGTAATCGAATCCCCGCCCCAAACCGAATCGCATGAGCCGTACTTTGAGCTGGAAAGAATCTAATCCCTGCAGGCTTTTCATTTTTTGACGTAATATTTCAAGACATGACTCTTCATAATGTTCCGGGTCCACGGCTTCCAGTGCTTCTGTAATCACGTTTTGAGAAATGTGTTTTTGAGATAACATCAGGGCAATTTTTTTCTTTCCCCAATGATTGAACCGGAATTTATCTTCAGCATATATTCTGGCAAACCGGGCATCGTCAATAAATTTATGGCTTTGTAAAAATTCCATGATTTTCCGGATGTCATTTTCCGGGAGTTCCCATTTTAAAAGTTTTCCCCGGATATCCCCGCTGCAATATTCTTTTTTACTGCAAAGCCCTGCTATGATATTTAATGCTTTTTCCGCTGTCATATATTATTGCTTTTCTGCTTTTATCATTCTGTCTTTTCCGTAAATATCTTTTCTGAGTTCTATTTCCCTGTAATTTATTTCTTCCAGCAGTTTTGAAGTTTCGTTCCCCAGGGCCTCGTTGATCTCAAAATAAAGATGTCCTTTCGGGGAGAGGTATTTCTGTCCGAATTCTGCAATTTTACGATAAAAAAGTAAAGGATCCTGATCGGGGACAAATAGGGCTTGGTGGGGCTCATGTTCCAGAACTCTGGGAGCCATGATCTTTTTTTCTGAATCCCGGACATAAGGGGGATTACTGATGATGATATCGTAAGTTTCCCAGTGATAAGCTGTATATTGCAGGATATTCCGGACCGAAAATCTTGTCGGAGTCCCGTTTTTCCGGGCATTTCCCCTGGCGGTACGGATGGCTGCTTCGGAAATATCGACACCTGTGACATTACAGCCGGGGCAAAGATGATTTAGCGCAATGGCAATACATCCGCTACCGGTGCCTATATCTATCACTTTCTGCCCGGGCATAAGTTTTTCTTTGGCCCAATATACCAATTCCTCTGTTTCCGGCCGGGGAATCAGCGTGGATGGGTTGACATCGAACTTTAGCCCTGCAAATTCAGTTTCGCCGATGATGTATTGTATGGGAGAGCCCTGTTTTAAAAATTGTATGATTTCGTAAAATTTATTAATGAAGCTTTCTTCTAAAATTTCGTTTTTTCTGAGATGGATATCTATATTTGTAAAATGGAAAACGTCCTGGTATATGATATTGCAAATAGATTGAATTTCATAACCCGGATATGAATCTTTTAGTTCTTGTAAAGCGTATTGCGATAATTGGCGAATTGTATTCATGTTACAAAGATAAAATTAATTGAAAACGGAAAATTGAAAACAGATGATTATTTGAATGGTTTTTCAGTTTTCATATGTAGTTTTGCATTATTATATGTCTTGGTTTGAAATAACGATATATGTCCTGATTGCATTGTATTTTCTCACAGTGGGAAGTATTGTGTTCAATGTAATTTTGGAAAACAGGAACCCTGTGCGGACCCTGGCCTGGATCATTGTACTTGTCACTGTCCCGTTGATCGGTTTTATTTTTTATTTGTATTTCGGAGTAAATTACCGGAAAATCAAGATGTTTTCAATGAAAGGACTCGGGGATATGAAGTGGTTGCAGTATATGAGTGAAGATCAGAAGCAACTGATTAAAAAATCGGAGTTCCTGCAGAAACGTGAGACCCTGGAGGTCCGGAAGTTGATGACCCTTTTACTGAACAACAGCAAAGCTTTATTGACCCGCTATAATCGTGTTGAGGTGTTGAATGATGGGAAAGAGACTTTCCCTGCTTTGTTTGAGGCACTCGAACAGGCAAAGAAATTTATTCACCTGGAATATTATATTATTGCGGAGGGGCGTCTGGCTAACCGTTTGAAGGAAATTTTACTGCAAAAAGCCAGAGAAGGGGTAGAAATCCGGGTAATATATGATGATGTGGGTTCTTGGGATCTGTCGCATGAATTTATCCGGGAATTACAGAAAGAGGGGATACAGATCTTTCCTTTTCTGCCGGTCCGTTTTCATCAGTTGGCCAATAAAGCCAATTACCGGAATCACCGTAAAATTGCTGTTATAGATGGAAAGATCGGGTTTGTGGGGGGATTGAATATAGCTGACCGTTATGTCGATGGTGTGGAAGGGATTGGGGTATGGCGAGATACTCATTTACGGGTTATGGGGGAGGTCGTGACCTCTTTGCAGGTTATTTTTCTGATCGACTGGTATTTTGTCCGCCAGGAATTATTGTTGGATAAAAATGAATATTTGCCTTATCATCAAGTTGAGGGTAACGTCGTAGTCCAGACGGTGACGTCCGGTCCGGACAGTGATTGGGCTTCGATACAGCAAGCCTATTTTACGCTGATAAACATGGCTAAACGTTATGTTTTTATTTCTACTCCCTATTTTATGCCGGGGGAGACGACTCTCAATTCTTTGAAAACTGCGGCAATGAGTGGGGTAGATGTGCGGATTATGCTACCCCATAAGTCGGATTCGTGGCTGACACATTGGTGTACCCGTTCATATGTGGAAGAATTATTACAGGCTGGGGTGAAAATTTATTGGTACCAAAAAGGTATTAATCATAGTAAAGTGATTATAGTAGATGGGATCGTGGCAAGTGTGGGAACTGCGAATATGGATTTGCGGAGTTTTGAACAGAACTTTGAAGTCAGCCTGATTATTTATGACCGGGATGTTGTTAAAACTTTGGCAGCTGATTTTGTGAGGGACTTGCAGGTAAGTACGGAAATTACTATTCAACGCTGGAAATTCCGGACAAAGAGGGAAAGAGTGTGTGAATCTATGGCCCGTTTGTTTGCACCTGTACTTTAAGGGATATCAAAATAGTAAAACTCATGTATTGTAGTAAAGAAATTTCAGAGATTTTGAATTGCAAAGCCAGTGATGTTATCGACTTTGAAATTACAGAGGTAAGTGTGGATAGTCGTTCGGTAAGTTCTCCGGAGACAACTTTGTTTTTTGCCCTGAAGGGTGTAAATCATGATGGACATGAGTATGTGAAGGTTTTATATGAACATGGAGTCCGTAATTTCGTTGTTGCAGAAATGCGGAAAGAATATGAAACCTGCCGGGAAGCTAATTTTTTTCTGGTTACCGATGTATTGGAGGCTTTGCAGCAATTAGCAGCCTGGCATCGTGTACATTCCGGGGCTGAAGTGATCGCCATCACAGGAAGCAATGGCAAAACCATTGTTAAAGAGTGGTTGTATCAGTCCCTCTCGGATGAGCCTGGTATATACAGGAGTCCCAGGAGTTACAATTCACAAGTCGGAGTGCCGTTGTCTGTATTGGGCATAGATGCAAATACAAAGATGGCTGTTATTGAGGCCGGAATATCTTTACCGGGCGAAATGGAAAAACTTCAAAAGATCATCCGTCCGGATATCGGGATCTTTACCCATTTGGGGGATGCACACGGTGAGAATTTTGAATCTCCGCAACATAAATTACGTGAGAAAGCCCTGTTATTCAGGGATTGTTCCTGTCTGATCGGGCAAGAGGGGGAGATAATGCAGGAAATACTGACCTTTGCAAAACCGGATGTGGCAAAAATGCTTTGGGGGGAAGGTTCGGAAGCGACGGTGAGGATAGTGGGACGCAGCCAGGAAACTACCCGGCAGATTGTGGAACTGGTGTATCAGACACAGAGTTTTACTTTAGAAATTCCTTTCGGAGATGAAGCGTCATTTGAAAATTGCATGAATGTGGTGTGTGTACTTCTGTGGTTACGGAAACCGGCAGATTATATTCAGGCCCGTATTCTGCGTTTGCAGCCCATTGCTATGCGTATGGAAATCAAAGAAGGCATTCACCGTTGTGTTCTGATTAATGACTATTATAATTCGGATGCAGCTTCCTTTCAACTGGCTTTGAATACTTTGGCAATGCAAGATGCCGGACGGGAAAAGGTGGTGATTTTGTCTGATTTTGTAGATACCGGAACAGAAGAAAGGGAACTTTATCAGGAAGTAGCCCTATTGTTGCGGAAAGCTAAAGTTTCTGTATTGATAGGAATAGGAGAGAAGATCAGCCGTTATAAAGCTTATTTTTTGTTGCCTGATTGCCGTTTCTACAAGGATACAGATAGCTTTTTACGGCAAGAAAACCGGGATAATTTTCAGGAGCAGGTCATTCTGATTAAAGGTGCCCGTAAGTTCCGGTTTGAATATATTGCCGGATTTTTACAGAAACAATCCCATGCGACAGTGTTGGAAGTGGATTTCGATGCTATGGTTCATAATCTGAACTATTTCCGGTCTTTATTGCCTCAGCAAACGATGATTGCTGTGATGGTAAAAGCATTCTCATATGGAAGCGGTTCGGGGGAGGTGGCCAATCTGTTGCAGTATCAGGGGGTGAATTATCTGATGGTGGCATTTGCCGATGAGGGTGTGGAGTTGAGAGCTGCCGGTATTCATATTCCTATAGCGGTGATGAATCCGGAACCGGAAGCTTTCGATCATATGGTTGAATTTAATCTCGAACCGGAAATCTATTCACTGGAGCTATTGGAGGCTTTTGATCAGGCTTTGGTAAAACATGGCATTGATAAATATCCGGTGCATCTGAAGTTGAATACCGGCATGAATCGTTCCGGATTAGATCCGGAGGACATTCCTGCTTTGTTGAAATTTTTTAAAACGAGGCGGAGGGTGATTATCCGTTCGGTATTTTCCCACCTGGCAGGTAGTGATGAAGCTGTACACGACGAATATACCCTGCAGCAGATTCAACAGTTCCGGGAGATGACAGAATTTATACAAGCGCATTTCGGGTATCATATTCTGCGTCATATTTTAAATTCTGCAGGTATTGAGCGTTTCGGACAGTATGCTTTTGATATGGTACGTCTGGGGATCGGGTTACATGGGATCAGTGCCGTAGGTGCTCCGCTGTGCCCGGTGAGCTCGTTTAAGACCTACGTCGCTTCTGTCCGGAATGTAAAAGGGGATCAGACGGTGGGATACGGACGTAAAGGTGTCTTGGGGCGTGACTCGAGGATTGCCGTGATTCCTGTTGGATATGCGGATGGTCTGAACCGTCACCTGAGCCGGGGAGTCGGAGAAGTGATGGTGTGCGGGAAACGGGTGCCTATTGTAGGGAATATCTGTATGGATGCCTGTATGGTGGATATTACAGATACGGATGCCCGGGTTGGGGATGAAGTGGAAATTTTCGGGAAATATATCCGGGTTACTGAAGTTGCTGGTAAGTTGGATACTATCCCTTATGAAATACTGACCAGTGTTTCACAACGGGTAAAACGGGTATACTTTAAGGAATAGAAATTATGATGGGAACTCTCCATCATAATTCCTGAATATTTTTTTCCAACTCCTGTAAAGTGGTCGGTTTGGCCAGAATTTCATATTTTTCATTGATGAGGAACATGGTGGGAGTTGCAAACAGATTGTAATCGGCTGCTATGTCACTGTCAAATCCTCCATCTGTATGTGTATTCAGCCAGTCTAACGGATAAGTTGCTGAAAAGTTTTTCCAGGTTTCGGGGTCTTCATCTATTGAGATTCCGATAATCCGGATCTGTTTATTGGCAAAGATTTCTTTTTGGCTGAGTTCCGGCAGGGCTTGCATAAGGGTCTGGCAATGGTTGCAGGCAGTATGCCAGAATAGGATTAAGGTATAAGGATGGATAGTACTATAAAGATTTACCGGATTATTATCTGCATCGACCAGGGTAAAATCCGGTACCTTCTGACCGATAGACATCCGCTGGTATCCTTCCAGACGCCGTTTGATGATTTCTCCGGAGCCACCGCATTGTTGGATATAATTTGTGGAGATATGTGCCAATACTTCCTCCATTTTCATGTTTTCGAAACCCGTAATCAAAAATTGCAGAATGTGTTGCTGAACAATGGGATTGACTTCCAGTACCGGTACCAGCCGGTCCAGAGCCTGAATGCAGTTGGCTTCATTTTCCCGGGGGCTGGCTTCCCGTTTCATATACAGTTGAATAAACTGAAAAACCCTGTCGGTATATACATTAGTATAGAGTAAGGTCGTATCACTGAAATCGACCTGGGAAAGAAATTCCTGACGGAAGACCGAATCCCGTTCTGCGGGTTTCATTGTCCCTTCAGTGAAAGGAATCTGTAGGTTCCTGATGATTTTTCCCGCCAGTAAATTTTTATTGTCCGCATAGGTCTTGTTCATAAATTTTAAACGTTGCAACTGTATTTTTTTATAGTATTCTACTGCCTTTTGATAAAATTCATCCTTTTCCGGATAATTGAGAAGCACTTGTTCCAGCAACATCAGTTTCCGGAATAAAAGCGCGTCTTTTTTTAGAAAATCAAAGTAAATCTGATTTTCTTTGGATTCAGATACCTGTACCGAGGAGGCCTGTTGAACATAATCCATACTGAGGCTGATATTTTCCCGGTTGAACAGGATGTCCAGCGCCACTGGTTTGTTTCCGGGAAAAGACGGAGGTGCAAACATTACTCTGAACATTCCGGGGGGAGTTCCTGCCGGGATGCGGAAAGAGAGTTGTTCCTCTTGCCGCGTTGCAGTACTGTCGAGCACAAACAGATTGCCGTTATATATACGTAATAATACCGGCTGCACATTCCCGGGAAGATTTTTCACCTGAAGTTTCAGCTCATAATCTCCGGCTTGAAGCATTCCGGGAAATAGCAGCAAAATAAATATAACTATTTTATACATACACACACACTTTTGAGAATAATGGATATATCTTTTCAGACTATCTGGTTCTGAGGGCTTCCGTTTAACCATTTTTCAATGTTGCTGATGACGATATCCAGCCGGATTCCAAAGGCTTCCCGGGTTGCATATCCGAGATGTGGTAACATCAGCAGATTGGGAGCATTGAACAGCTCGCAGCTGGCAGGTAGAGGAGGTTCCTGATCGTAAACATCGATAGCGGCTCCTGCAATTTCGTTTTTTTTCAGAGCATTGTATAAGGCATGCTGATCTATAATTGGCCCCCGGGCTGTATTGATCAGGATGGCATGGGGCTGCATTTGTGAAAAAGCATTTGCACCAATAAGGCCTCGGGTCTCCTGAGTCAATGGAAGATGTACTGAAATGATATCCGATTGCCTGAGCAGGGTTTCTAAATCGACCTGTGTTACCTGAGCCACATTTTTGTAACTACGGTTATAAGCAAGCACTTTGCACCCGAATGCATTGGTCAGGGCTGCAACCCGTTGTCCGATAGCTCCCAAGCCAATAATTCCAACTGTTTTGCCACCTATCTCATTGCCCAGAACACCCTGGCGGTCTCCTCCGATCCGGAGAATAGCATCTCCTCCGACGATTTTCCGGTAAACAGCAATCATCATACCGATGGATAATTCTGCAACAGCTTGTGTTGAGTAACCTGCGGCATTGCATACTGCGATTCCCCGTTCCCGGCATTTTTCGAGGTCTATATGATCTACTCCGGTAAATGCCACTGAGATCATTTTCAATTTGGGGCAATGGTCGAAGAAGTTTTTCCGGAGAGGAATATTACTGATGACAATGATTTCTGCGTCCTGGGCCCGGGCGATCAGTTCCTCTTCATTTTCTTTCCGGTCCGGATAAAAAACGATTGTATGATTCTGTTGTTTTAATATTTTTGTCTGGGTGGCAATGTTACATTCACACATTCCCAGAGATTCCATAAATACGATTTTCATCTCATGCCTATTTTTTATATACTGTTTATCTGGGAGCAATGGTGACTTCTATCCCCATTTCCTCTAATCCTTTGACAATCTGTGGCGGAACTTTATCGTCTGTGATGATCTGGTCGATAGCCTCCAGACTGCAGATTTTTCCGAAACCTCTGCGTCCGAACTTCGAAGAGTCTGTCAGGACGATAGTCTTTTGGGCTGCATCCATCATGCTGCGGTTTAGGTTGGCTTCCAATAAGTTTGTGGTAGTCAGCCCGTAATTGAGATCAATCCCGTCAACTCCGATAAAGAGCTTGCTACAGGAGAAATTTTCCAACATTTTTACGGCATATTCACTGACAACAGAAACGGAACTGTTGCGGACCAGCCCTCCCAATTGGACAATGTCGATGTTGCTGTGGCGGGCCAGAATAGCAGTTACATTGATGGAAGAAGTAATTACTGTCAGATGCTCTGCCGGATTAATTTCCCGGGCCAGAAAAAACATAGTTGTTCCTGAAGCAATGATAATGGAATCATCAGGAGTAATCAGGGAGGCAGCCAGTCTGCCGATTGCCTGTTTTTCTTCCGGATTCAGTTTCTCTTTTTCACTGACATTTCTGTCATTGATATAAGGATTGATCAGAATGGCGCTTCCGTGTGTACGGTAAAGCATCTTTTTGTCTTCCAATAAAGTCAGGTCTTTCCGGATTGTAACCGATGAAACTTTTAATATTTCGGCCAGGTCGGAAACCAGGACGGAACCTTTCTGTTTCAGGATTTCCAGTATTGCGTTGTGTCGTTCAGCTAATGTCATAGTAATGATATCTGTTAGGTCGCACGAAGATACAGATTATTTTTCATGTAGAATGAAAATTTCGGGGGAATGATTCCGGGGGGCTGAAACGAAGAACGGAAAAATAACTTTTGAAATTCCGGTACGTATAAAACCATAAATCCGATTTAAGAAATGTTTTAATTTATTGGAGAAGTGAAATATATTTTAAAATTACGATAACAATGAAACGAGATGAATTAATTAAACAAATTTCCGATACGTCCAGAATATGGGATGTTGTGGTTGTCGGCGGCGGCGCAACCGGCTTGGGATGTGCTGTGGATGCTGTAACAAGAGGATATAGTGTTGCATTGTTCGAATTGGAAGATTTCGCAAAAGCTACCTCCAGCAGAAGTACCAAACTGGTACACGGAGGAGTCCGTTATTTGGCTCAGGGGGATGTTGCTTTGGTTTTGGAAGCTCTATATGAGAGAGGTTTGTTGAAAAAAAATGCTCCGCATTTGGTAAAGGATCAGTCTTTTCTGATTCCCAATTACCGCTATTGGGATAATTTTTTATATACTGTCGGACTTACCATTTATGATATATTGGCCGGACGTTTAAGCTTCGGACGTTCTAAATATGTTTCTAAAAAAAAGACAGTGGCACATTTGCCGGTAGTCCGGGAAGAGGGATTGAAAGGAGGGGTGATATACCATGACGGACAATTTGATGATTCCCGTCTGGCTATCAATCTGGCTCAATCTTGTGCTGAGAATGGCGGATGTCCTGTAAACCGGATGAAAGTGACCGGAATACTACATAATGCCGCCGGTAATGCGGCTGGGGTAAAAGTCAGGGATCTGCTCTCCGGTAAAGAGTATGAAGTGAAAGCTAAAGCTGTCATCAATGCAACAGGGATTTTTGTCGATAGTATCATGGAGATGGACCTTCCTGCTCATGAGCATATGGTGCAGCCTAGCCAGGGGGTGCATTTGGTTCTGGATAGATCTTTCCTGCAAAGCGATTATGCAATTATGATTCCGAAAACGGATGACGGACGGGTACTTTTTGCTGTCCCGTGGCATAATAAGGTGGTTGTGGGAACTACGGATACCGTGCGTGAGAAGCCGGAACTGGAACCGCAGGCTTTGGAAAAAGAGATCGAGTTTATTCTGAATACTGCAGGGAGGTATATGAAACGTAAACCAGAGAGAAAGGATGTCCTTTCGGTTTTTGCCGGTTTGCGTCCTTTGGCGGCTCCTAAGAAAGAGGGAAAGAGTACGAAAGAAATTTCACGTAGTCATAAAATATTTGTTTCTAAAAATAAACTGGTGACCATCACAGGTGGAAAGTGGACCACTTACCGGCGTATGGCGGAAGATACCATTGATAAAGCCATTGATCTGGGGTTGTTGGAAAAACGGGAATGTGTCACTAAAAATTTTAGAATTCATGGTTATCAGCCAGACCCGGATTTGAATAACCATTTATATATTTATGGAGCAGATATTCTGGCAATCAGGAACTTGATGGAGTCTGATCCGGTAATGGCTGAAAAATTGCATCCTAAGTATGACTATACGGTAGCTGAAGTCGTTTGGGCTATGCGTGAAGAGATGGCCCTGACAGTTGAAGATATTCTGGCCAGAAGGGTGCGTTTGCTGTTTCTGGATGCCCGGATTGCTTTGGAAATTGCTCCGAAAGTGGCACGGATTATGGCCCGGGAACTGGGACATGATCAGACATGGATAGATGAACAGGTTGCAGAATTTACAGCTCTTTCTAAGCATTATATACTACAATAACTTTTGACCTATATACTTATAATTTATTCTTATGGCACAATATATTTTATCATTGGATCAGGGAACCAGTAGTTCCAGAGCAATTGTTTTCGATGAAAAGGGAGAAATAAAGGCTGTTGCACAACGCGAATTCAGGCAGATATTTCCACAGTCGGGTTGGGTAGAACATGATCCTCATGAAATCTGGTCTTCGCAAGCTTCTGTGATCGCAGAAGCAATTACTTCTATTGGTATCAATGGCTTGGACATAGCTGCGATAGGTATTACCAATCAACGTGAAACCACCATCGTCTGGGATCGGATTACGGGTGAACCGGTGTATAACGCTATAGTATGGCAGGACCGGCGGACTTCAGCCTATTGTGATGTGCTGAAAGCAGAGGGAAGAACGGAGTTCATCCGGGAGAAAACCGGCTTGATTATAGATGCTTATTTTAGTGCAACTAAGATAAAATGGATTCTGGAACATGTAGAAGGAGCCCGGGAAAAAGCAGAAGCCGGGAACCTGGCTTTCGGAACTGTAGATTCCTGGTTGATCTGGCGTTTAACCAGGGGAGAAGTACATGTCACGGACGTGACTAATGCTTCCCGTACTATGCTCTATAATATCAAACGGCTGGCTTGGGATGAGGAGCTCTTGGAACTTTTCGGAATACCGTCTTCTATGATGCCTGAAGTCAAATCTTCCAGTGAGATATATGGACATACCAAAACAACGCTCTTTGCTCATAAAGTGCCCATTGCCGGTATTGCCGGAGATCAACAGGCAGCCCTGTTCGGACAGATGTGCATAGAACCTGGAATGGTGAAAAATACCTATGGTACAGGTTGTTTTTTGTTGATGAACAGCGGAGATAAGCCGGTGCATTCCCGGAATAATCTGATCACAACCATTGCCTGGAAGATTGGGGATCAGGTAACTTATGCCCTGGAAGGAAGTATTTTTGTAGGCGGAGCTATCGTACAATGGCTGAGGGACGGATTGGGAATCATACGTTCCTCTTCTGAGATAGAAGCATTAGCAGACAGGGTGCCGGATACCGGAGGTGTATATTTTGTGCCGGCCT
This sequence comes from uncultured bacterium, assembly GCA_905215395.1. GTDB lineage: Bacteria > Bacteroidota > Bacteroidia > Bacteroidales > Marinifilaceae > Odoribacter. The sequence continues at coordinate 12,896 of CAJMQA010000055.1, forward strand.
TGACAGGTTTGGCTGCTCCGTACTGGAATCAGTATGTCCGGGGGGCTATTTCCGGTATAAGCCGGGGAACTACCGCAGCTCATATTGCCAGAGCTGCATTGGAAGGAATTGCTTATCAGACTATGGATGTGGTGAATGCGATGATGCGGGATGCCGAAATCGAATTGAAAGAACTGAGAGTCGACGGAGGAGCTGCTGCAAATAATCTGTTGATGCAATTTCAGGCAAATATTTTAAAGACGACAGTTATACGTCCTAAAATCATAGAAACAACAGCTTTAGGAGCTGCTTATCTGGCTGGATTAGCGGTAGGATATTGGAAAAATACGGATGAGATCCGTCAGCAATGGCAAATGGATCATCGTTTTGAACCATCCGGAAATAATGAAAAAGTGATGAATCTGGTTGAGGGGTGGAGAAATGCAGTAGATAGAGTCATCAGGGATTGATTATATAACTTTGCTTTTAACCTTTTATTATGGACTCTTCTTTATGCTTGAAATGTTTGTTTGAATTTATCGGGACAGCTATGCTGATTCTGCTCGGAGACGGAGTGGTTGCCTCAACATTATTGAAACAATCCAAAGGATTTAACGGTGGATGGGTAGTGATTACTTTGGCCTGGGGATTTGCTGTAATGTGCGGTGCTTTTGTATCGGCTCCCTATTCCGGTGCGCATCTTAATCCGGCTTTGTCTATCGGTTTGGCCCTTGCCGGAGTATTTCCCTGGTCTTATGTACCGGCATATATTATTGCACAGTTACTGGGAGGTTTTTTCGGTGCGGTTTTGGTTTATCTTTTCTACAAAGATCATTACGATGTAACGGAAGATCCTGATATCAAACTGGCCACCTTTTGTACTATGCCGGCCATTATGAATAAACCGCGGAATTTTCTTTGTGAAATAATCGGGACTTTCGTATTGGTATTTGTGATTCTTTGTTTGGCAGTAGAGGGAAATGCACCTGAAGTGGGTTTAGGATCTGTAGGGCTCTTTCCGGTTACTTTCTTAATTGTTGCGATCGGTATGTCGCTTGGAGGGGCTACCGGCTATGCAATTAATCCTGCCCGTGATTTTCCACCCCGTCTGGCTCATGCCCTGTTGCCAATTAAAGCAAAAGGAGATAGTGGCTGGGGTTATAGTTGGGTGCCTGTTATCGGTCCGGTTTGTGGATCCTGTTTGGCGGCTGTCTGCTATCTGTTGATTTTTTCCGGTCTTTAAAATATCAGTTTCATGAAAAGCTGAAATGTTTTTCACGAAAGCTGTAAAATTGCAGGATTTATTTGGCCGGTTCCCGGGATAAAGCTATCGGACCCGGGCGCTTCGTAACGGTCGTGTAAGTTTATCTTTCACTATCGGGGGAACTCGGACTTACAGTCCTCAGACACACCCCGATGGCCGTTCAGATAAACTAACACAGACGCTTGTCCTCAGCGTTTTTATGATCCTCTCAGCTTTACCCCGGAAACCTTCGCATGTACAACATTGAAAATAGAACTGAGTCTGGCAGTGGAGGAGTTTATTGCCGGAGGAACATGGTGGGAGTCTGCGAGTTTTGTTCGCTTGTCGGAACGCCCGACCGACGTCTTGTGGGAGACCCTGTGTGAAAGTATAGGAGGTCAGTGAACGGCAGGCATACAAAACCGTAGACGGGAACCCGTTCAGAAGGCAATAAACTCCGAAACACCTGAAACGACAAATTTAATCCTGGATTAAAGCTATGTTTTTGTGAAAATATTTCGTTTTGTTTCGAATCTGATTAAAAAAGTTTTGTTTTTATTTTGTAATATTTCATTTTGTTTGTTTCTTTGTCTTTGAAAACTAAATCTTCTTCATAATGAAACAGGATGATATGACAAAGCCGTTCGATGTAATCGTGATAGGTGGGGGTGCTACGGGCGCCGGAGTCGCCAGGGATTGTTCCCGCAGGGGGATTGGTGTGCTTTTGATAGAAAGATTTGATATTTCTACAGGAGCTACAGGCCGGAATCATGGGCTGTTGCATAGTGGGGCCCGCTATGCAGTGACGGATCAGGAATCTGC
>CAJMQA010000056.1 GCA_905215395.1 uncultured bacterium
AATAGTGGGAAAATCCTGGGATGTACTTTGTTCTGTGTAGATTCCAGTGAGGTAATCAATGCGGTGTCCCTGGCTATGAGGGCTGGACTTGATTATAGCGTTCTGCGCGATCAGATTTATACACATCCCTCAATGAGTGAATCATTAAACGACCTGTTTTCCTTTTAGGAGAACAGGTCGGAATAAATTTGACTCTGCCTTCGGTTTGTATTATCTTTGCAGAAAATCGAAAAAGTGAATTATTTGGCGCACATATATTTGTCGGGCAGCAACCGGAAGGTACAGATTGGTAATTTTGTCGGTGATGCAGTGAAAGGTACGGCGTACCTGCGCTATTCTGCTGACTTTCAAAAAGGAATTTTATTACACCGGGAAATTGATGCTTTTTCTGATCATCATCCTTTGGTACGGGAAGCTGTTGCTTTGGGGAGACAGCCTTTCGGGCGTTATTCGGCTGTGGTTACTGATATTCTGTTTGATCATTTTCTGGCTGTGAATTTCAGGGAGTTTTCTACTGTTTCTCTCGGACGGTTTGCCCGGATGTTTTACCTGGCTCTAATGATGAATTACCGTTATCTGCCGGAACGGTTTCAGGGATTTCTCTGGCATTTTGTTCTGACCAATCGTTTGAAGCGGTATGCCTCTGCGGATGGAATCCGGCAGTCGCTGGAAATTATGGCTGCTTACCGGGGATTACAGGTGGATCCGGAGGAAGCAATCCGGTTTATGGAAATAAATTATGAAAAGTTGCAAAGTTTATTCCGGGGCTTTTTTCCCGATGTTCAATTGATGTGTGCAGAAAGATTGCCGACTTTGAAAGTAGAATGATTATGAACGTAAAAATAAATAAAACCAATGCTGCCCGATTGTTGGATAGGGCAAAAATAAGGTATGAGCTGATACCCTATGAAGTGGACGAAGAGAATCTTGCTGCTACCCATGTTGCAGAGCAACTAGGAGAAAATATTGCTCAGGTATTTAAGACGCTTGTACTCCGGGGAGATAAAAATGGTATTTTCGTCTGTGTTATTCCCGGAGATGCCGAAGTGAATCTGAAACTGGCGGCTAAAGCTTCCGGAAATAAAAGTGCTGAGATGATTCACATGAAAGAATTGTTGTCGGTAACTGGTTATATCCGCGGAGGATGTTCACCCATCGGTATGAAAAAGCCTTTTCCAACCTTTATTCATACCAGTTGTATGGAGTTTGATCATATTTATGTAAGTGCAGGCATAAGGGGTCTGCAGATTAAAATTGCTCCGGCCGATCTGGTGAAATATACCCGGGCTGTAGTGACAGAGTTAATCCAGTAAGCGTATGTGGAGTATTGCAGAATCATTGATTACCTGGTATAAAGAGAATAAACGGGAGTTGCCCTGGAGGGAGACGACGGACCCTTATTGCATCTGGATTTCTGAAATTATCATGCAGCAGACCCGGGTGGCACAAGGATTGGAATATTACAACCGTTTTATCGGTCGTTTCCCGGAGGTAAAGGCTCTGGCAGAAGCCCCGGAAGATGAGGTAATGAAATATTGGCAGGGCCTGGGTTACTATAGCCGGGCCCGGAATCTGCATACGGCTGCCAAAGAAATCGTGAAACGTTGGGGAGGGATATTTCCTGCGGATTATGAACAGGTCCTTTCTCTGAAAGGAGTAGGCGAATATACAGCTGCTGCAATCTGCTCTTTTGCCTGGCGTCTGCCTTATGCGGTGGTGGATGGTAATGTTTACCGGGTATTGTCAAGGGTTTTTGACATAGACATGCCGATCGATAGTTCTGCCGGAAAAAAATATTTTGCCGGATTGGCCCAGGAACTGCTGGATAAAAAAAGACCGGATTTATACAATCAGGCAATTATGGATTTCGGAGCAATCCGGTGTGTGCCCAAATCTCCGGCCTGCATTGAATGTCCGTTGGCTGATCATTGTGTGGCTTATGCAGAGGGCAAGATTGAACGATTACCGGTAAAAGAGGGCAAAACCGTTGTGAAACCCCGTTATTTCAATTACCTGCATATTCATAGTCAGGGTAAAACCTTGTTATCTCAGCGCCGGGAGAAAGATATCTGGCAAAATCTGTATGAATATCCGCTGATAGAAACGGAACAGGCTGTCGATTTTGCCGGGTTACAGCAATCAGAAGCCTACCGTTCGCTATTGGAAGGAGTTGGTGAGATTCAGGTTGTCCGGATGGTAGAAATGCCTAAACATGTTCTTTCGCACCGCATCATATATGCCCGGTTTTATGAACTGGAAGTGTCCGGATTTTCAAAAAATATGCAGGCTTATCTGCAGGTTGGGGATGAGGAGATAGAACGTTATGCCATATCCCGTCTGATTGAATTGTATCGTGAAAAAAGGTGCAGCTAAAATTGTTGTTTTAAATTAAAAATCAACTCGTAAATTATTGATTTTCAGAAACCGATTTCTGAAGGTTTCTTTGTTTATTTTCCATTTCTTTACTTTTTTGTGTAAAGTTTTTAAGAAATAATGTAGGTAATTTTGTAAGCTTTTCTGAAGAGTGTGTCTTGAGAAAAGAGAGAAGTTATTCGCCATCGGGAGGTTGTGCTAAGACTACGGTGGTAAATGTTTTATCTAATGCTTTACGAGAATATGGAAAAAAAGCCTGGAAAAAGAATGTGGGGAAGAATTGTGCTGTTTTTAATATTACTGGGGCTGAATAGCGCTGTTTTTGCAGCTTTGGCTCCGGACGGTAAATTGATTAAAGGAATTGTGACGGATGAATCCGGACAGCCTATGCCCGGAGTTTCCGTTGTGATCCGGGGAACTACGAGTGGAACGGCCACCGGTGTTGACGGTGATTTTTCGATGCAGGTACCGGAAACTGCAACAATCGTTTTTTCATTTGTGGGGTATCATAGCCAGGAGATGGGTGTGGCCGGAAAAAATGAATTTAAGATTGCTTTGCAGCCGGAAACGAAGAAACTGGATGAGGTCGTTGTTGTCGGATATGGTACGACCAAGGTGAAAGACTTGACAGGTGCTGTGGCTTCGGTTGGTGCTGTGGAACTGGAGAAAAGCAATGCTACAAATGTGGCTTCTATCCTGGAAGGAAAAGCTGCGGGTGTCATGGTTGCTATCGGAGCTGCCAAGCCCGGCGAACCGGTGCGTTTGCGTGTCCGGGGTTCTACTTCACTGAAAGGTTCCAACGAACCTTTGTATGTGGTGGACGGAGTACCGGTGGAACAGGCGGATATGATTGCTATTAACCCCAGTGATATTCAGTCTATGGATATTTTGAAAGATGCTTCTGCTGCCGCTATTTACGGGTCGCGGGCTGCAAACGGAGTTGTGCTGATTACAACTAAACGGGGACGTTTGACGACGAAACCTCAGCTGAGTCTGCATCACTATACAAATGTGGATACTGAAATCGATAATTTCAGTATTTTATCTGCCGACCGTTACCGGGAGATCATGCGCGAAGCTGCTAAGAATACATTGACTGTAGATCCGGGAAATGAACTGGCTGAAGGAATTCTGAACGGGGAAAAATTAATGAATGAGAATACCGATTGGTATGCCTTGCTGTCACAGACTGCTGTTACCAATAATACGGAGTTGTCTGTACGCGGAGGTAGTGATAAGGTACGCTATTTTGCATCTCTGGGTATGACCCTGCAGGACGGTGTATTGAAAGGTGACGATTTACAGCGTTATTCCGGACGTTTGAATTTCGACTGGGATGTGACACAACGCCTGAAATTCGGAACCAACATCAGTATGTCTTATACACAACGCAACCTTGCCGGACAGGGATTGTGGCAAATCCGGCAATTCCGTCCCGATGTTCCGGTGTACGATGAGAACGGAGATTATTATAAAATCGGAGGAAATACAGACAATCCGGTGGCAAAGACGACGATTACCAATAAGCTGGACGATTACCGTTTCGCAGGAACCTTTTTCGGGGAGTTGGAATTATTGAAGGATTTAAAACTTAAATCCAGTCTTTCTGTTTCAAAAAATATTGGATATCAGTCCCAATATTATCCCAGTTACCTGGAAGATGGTAGCGGGGGGGGCCGTTATAAAGGAAAAGCTTTGGAATCCAATGATCAGTCACACCGTACGCTTTGGGACAATACGTTGAGTTATAATCACGAATTCAATGAAAATCATGCATTGGATGCCGTGATCGGAGTTTCATTTGAGAACAGTAAGAACAGGAATTTCAGTGCAACAGGTACGGATTTTCCTATGGATGACATCATGAATAACCTGGGAAGTGCCGCTACCCCTTATGATGTCAGCGGACAAAGGGCTGGGCGCGGTTTGTTGTCTACTTTCGGACGTTTCAACTATAGATTAATGGATCGTTATATGTTTACTTTTACAGGACGTTATGACGGTTCTTCAAAATTCGGTTCTAACAATAAATTCGGATTCTTTCCTTCTGCGGCTTTTGCTTGGAGGATAAATAAAGAAGCGTTTTTGTCGGGAGTATCCCGGATCGACGATTTAAAGTTACGTGTTTCTGCCGGTTTGACTGGTACTCAGAATATCGGAGATTACAATAACAAGGACCTTTATGGAACCAATGATTTTATGGGTATACCCGGTATTACTCCGACCGTGTTGGGAAACAACGACCTGAAATGGGAAACTACCCGTCAGTATGATATTGCTTTGGATTACGCATTTTTCAACTATCGTTTATCCGGTAGTTTGGCCTACTATATCAAAGATACCGATGATTTGCTGTGGCGGATTAAATTCCCGCCTTCTTTGGCGCCGTTTACAGGTATGTACAAAAATGTCGGCCGCGTTATGAACAAAGGTTGGGAGTTTGCCCTGAAGGCTGATATCCTGAGGGAAAATGCGGTCAAATGGGACCTTACATTGAATGTTGCAGGTAACCGCAACCGGGTGAAATCATTGATCGACGAAGGAGCTATTGAATGGAGCGGTGCGGGAAATATGCACGAAGGAGGGACTGAAGTGCTGGCAGAAGGACATCCTGTAGGAGCTATACTGGGATATCGGACGAAGGGAATATTCCAGGACCGGGCTGAAATTGAAAGATACAATGAAGAAGCCAGAAGAGTAAGTGGTGACCCTTCAAAGTATTATATGAGTAAGGATACCAAACCCGGACATATCATTTACGAAGATCTGAACGGGGACGGATATGTCAATTCCAAGGACCAGGTGATTATCGGTAATCCTGAGCCGGACTTTTTCGGAGGGCTTTCGACCAATGTTTCCTGGAAACGTTTTTCGCTATATGCTATGTTTAATTTTTCTGTGGGAAATGAACGTTTGTATAGTAATACCATTCAGAATATATCAGGTTCTCTGAATAACCTGCTTGATTATAATCTGGACAACCGCTGGTCGCCGGAAAATACCTCTTCACGTCTGCCGGCTTTGTACCTGGATGAGCCGGTAGCCAATAACAGTGATTTGCTGATACACGATGCTTCTTATCTGAAGCTGGCAAACCTGAGGATTCAGTATGAACTGCCTGCTCTCTTCAAATCGAAATTTTATAAGAGCGGACAACTCTATTTTGCCATTGCCAATGTCTTCACCTGGACCAAATACCCGGGCATAGATCCGGCTATGGCAGGAAGTACGACCTCTAATATCGGAGGAAACTATGACAGTGCTGTGTATCCCGGGGTGCGTACATACACTGCCGGCTTGAAATTAAGTTTCTGATCTTGTTTCAGTTTAATAGAAAAATGAAGAATAGAAAAATGAAAAATAAATTAATTGCATTATTGCTGGCAGGAACAACTTTGGCATCCTGCGAGCTGGTGGACGTATTGGATCACGAACCGCCTCACAATATGACTCCCGAAAGTGCTGTGAAAGACGAAAAATCGGCAGAGCTGGCATTGACAGGTGTATATGGGAATCTGATTGGTTATTATAGCTATTTTGCAATAGGCAATCAGGCATTTACATCAGGCGTATTGCGGGCTAACAAGTCTTCTGCTGTGAATCAGATTTACTATTCCGAGCGTAATTTGCCCAAATTGAAATACTCGGATGGTTTCAATGCTCCTTTCTGGGATCATAGTACCAAGGTGATTAATTCCGGTAATCTTTTACTGGCTGCTTTGGAAGGTCTGAATGCAGATCAGTTTACGGGGAACCGTAAATTGGAAATGGAAGGGGAATTGCGTTTTTTACGCGCATTCTCAAACTTTGAAATGCTGCGGATGTTTGGAGAATACGATAATACAGACAGTAAATTCGGAATGATTCTCCGGAAAAAACCGGCAACTGTGAACGATATCACTCTGGCTCGTTCGACTGTAGCGGCAACTTATGAGTTTATACTGGAAGACCTGAAGTTTGCCATAGAAAACGCTCCGGCCTTTTCAAAGGCAACTCAGGCTTCCCGCCTGGCTGCTCAGGCCTTGCGGATCAAAGTGCTGTTTTATATGGGAAATTATGATCAGGCTCTGATCGAGGCCAATTCTTTTATCGGTTCCGGACAGCGGAAACTGGTTTCTCCTTATGCCAATGTATTCTCTGATTTTAATAACAGTGAATTGATCTGGGTGCGGGGATTTGCCGGAACCGGTGAGATACAGGGACAGGCTACGCGTATTAAAGCTTTCAACAATGAAGGGAAATGGGGACCGACGGATGAATTTCTGGCTTTGGTAGAAAATGACCCGCGTAAGGATGAGATCATAAAAAACGGGGTAGGAGATATTTTCGGGTCTCAGCTGACTATAAAAAAAGCCGGAAATGCAACCGGGGATATGCCGATCTATTTCCTGCGTTATTCTGAGATCTGGTTGATTAAGGCTGAGTGTGAAGCCCGTACCGGGAAAGGAGATGCTTTGGCTACCCTCAATCTGTTGCGTAGCGGACATGGTCTGGCTGTGATTGATTCACAGGAAAGTATCCTGGAAATACTCTTTAAGGAGTGGATTCTGGAAATGTCCTTTGAGAACGGCCACGAATGGCACCTGATCTGGCGTTACGGAGTGGATAAACTGATCGAAATGAACGTGAATGTGAAGGAGGAATACGAGAGTGATCTGATTACCGATAAAGAGGGATATAAGAAAAGTCTCGGATACAAACGGATTTACGCAATTCCGAAAGATGAAATCAGTGCCAATAAACTGGCTGTACAAAATCCGGGTTATAACTAATTGGACATGAAAAAAGGAATACTATTAATCCTGATACTGGCTGCCGTTTTTCAAGTGAGTGCCCGGAATGGGGGAATTTCATTTGAAAAAGGGAGCTGGCAGGAGATCCGGCAGAAAGCAATTGCTGAGAAAAAACTGATTTTTGCTGATTTTTATACAGAATGGTGTGGTCCTTGCCTGGCTATGGCAGAAGAGGTTTTTCCCTCTATGGAAGTGGGGAACCTTTATAATGCCCATTTTGTAAATGTGAAGATCGATGCAGAGAAAGGAGAAGGAAAGGAATTGAGGGATAAGTACCGGGTGGTATCTTACCCCACCTTTCTGTTTATTGATCCGGTAACGGAAGAGATTGTACACCGTTCATCTTCGCGCCAGGATCAGGAAACTTTTCTGTTTACGGGAACGTCGGCTTTAAATCCGGAATTGCGTTCTGTAAACCTGGAACGGGAATATAACAGTGGGAATCGTAACCGCCGGTTATTAGGGCGTTATATGGATTATCTGGCTTCTATGTATAAAAGAGATCAGGTGGAGGTCTTGGTGAAGGAATATGTGGTATTACCCGATTTTTCACTGGAAAATAAGGCCGACTGGGAAGTTTTTCTGAAACATATAAACGGGACTGAAAATTCTTTCTTTCAGGAAGTTTTAAATCAGAGGGACAAGTATGTTACTTTATATACTTCAGAGGTTGTGGATGGGAAATTGTTCCGCGAATTTAATATACCCGGGGATATGGAGGTATTAAGGAATGCTCCGGATTTTCAGGGGAAGGAATTTTTAAGCCTGAAGAATGAAGCGGAAAACCATTTGCGTGGGAAAAATTATCAGGCAGCCATCCCTCTGCTGGATTCTCTGATGAAAGATCCGGGAGATTTCAAAGAAGAGCTGTGCCGCTATCTGAAATTTACAGCACGTTCAGTGTTGTATGGTGAACACCCGGACTTCTGGCTGAAGAAGTGTGCCGAATATGCACAGTTTGTAGCTTACAACAGCTACGACCGCCAGGATGCCACCATTCATTACGATTATGCGATGATTCTGGAAAAACTGATCCGTTCGGTTCCGGATGCAGCCCGCTATTTTCCGGCTTCCATTGTCAAACAACCGGAAAAAGGGACAAAAGGTTATTCCATGCGCTCGCCGAAGTTGAAGCAGAAACCACAGAAAAAGTAAATGGGTATCAATGAATTTCAGTGAGTTTCTGAAAAAGAACGGGTAATGAGGTGTCTTTGAGAAGCACTTGTTTTGTCCGGTTCAGAAGGTAAAGCGAGGGCATAGCTTTCAGGTCGTAAAGGTTTTGATTTTTAATCTTTTCACGGTCGTGTCCGACAATCCAGTTGGCCGGAAGTTGTTGCCTTTGGGATTGCCAGTAAGGGATATTGGCTTCGGTATAGATCGCGAGTACAGTTAGTTTGTGACGGGCAATCAGTTGATGGATTGCAGAACTTGTGATCAGTCCCTGAAGTATTTCCTGGCAATGGTCGCATTCCGGATCATAGAACACCAGAAGCAGGTATTCTGCCGGGGTTTGCAACAGGCTCTGCTGTTTTCCGGAGAGTAGGGTGTAGTCGAAGTCTGTGGCTATTGTTCCGGGCCGGTTTTTTTGAGCCATTTCCAGTTGGTAGGCTGGGCGTATTTTATCGGTTCGGCTTAAAATCGGGGAACTGAGGAGCTTTTCCAGAAAAGGAATATAAAGTTCGTCGTTCCGGGCCGGAGAATTAGGATCATACAGGTATTTTTCTGCAAGTCCGGCAAAATAATTGAATATTTTCGGGGAATAGGCAGCCTTTTTTATAAGGATGCCTATCCCTTTTTCTATGTCTGCAGGACGGCCATGAGGCAGTACGGAGATAAAATCGGCAAAGGCCTGTTCACTGACTTCCGGATGATGGATGAGATTGGTATCGGCGAAATTAAATTTGTCCCAAAAATGTTCCAGTAACCAGGCACACCGCTCTGTAGGTTCGGTCAGTACGACAGGTATTTCGGGCAACTGGAAAGAAATGCCCGTGGTATCCCGAAGGATACCCGCTTTCTGCCTGTGTGGGGATGCAATGAGGGGTACAGACAGGAAAGCAAGGTATATGAAAATCAGGTTCTTCATTGGAATGGATTATTTGGGTAAATCACGGACACAACGGACACCGCCGCGCTCACCCGTATTATTGATCAGATAAAGAATACCTGCATTGTCTGAAACTGAAAATCCAGGCCGTCCGTTAGTGCCTTGTGGATTGGGATCCATAGAGAAACGGGTACGTGAAAAATGATTACCTAGTGTCCAATGTCCGTCATTTTTAATCCGCGAGAGCATTAGGGCAAGTTCCCGTTGGTTGGGTACACGGTATCCTGCCGGACAGGGGGAGTTATTGGCATTGATCCGGTTGCGCAGCTCATACCAGTTGAGATTATTTCCGTGACAATCGTTCCGGACTTCAAATTTCCAGAAAGGCAGGTTATCTGCGCTTCGTTCGTGATGATCCGGTAATTCGGCTGTTTGTGTATAAGCACGGATGGATTTGGAATCCAGGTATTGTAAATTTATTGTACCGTCCTTATTATTATAGCTAGCGAAATCCTGAGGCTCTGCCTCCTCGTTTTCGGAGGATACTCCTAAATTGCGTACGCAACGGTAGTTGAAATTCATATTGTCGGAATATCCGGTGGCATTGTTCATGTTACCGATGGATGATCCTTCCGAGGACCAGAGAATGGTCGGATTGTCCCTGTAATTTGGACCATTCCATGAGAATTGGTAATACCTTCCCGGTACTGTACTGCTGACGTAATAATTTTCCTCCCGGGTCGTATTTTTAAACAGACGTGCTTCCGAATCGAACGAATTTTCTCCTATCCACAAATCGGTTAACTGGTTGATGGCAGCCAGGTACCAACGGACTTCATCGGGATCTATCTGACCGTTTCCGTTATTGTCCCGGTTGCGTTGCATACATGCGTACCGGGCATAATTGTAGTCACTCTTCATGCTACCGGTGGCAGGGTCGATATAAGTGTTCCAATCAGTGTGATTGGCATCCCACAGTAAAATGCTGTTTTTGCGTCCGTTACTGGAGGAATTATAATCGGGTGTACTATTTGAAGTGCTTACCCTTGCATTCCAGAACGGTCTTTTCGCTGTTTCCCGGACAACTTCTGTTCCCCAGGCGCTCTGTAAACCTTCATCTGCCTCTACATTGTACATCGTCTGTATGGATTTCTGGCGGAAAGAGGCTACGGCCACGGTTTTTACACTTTCTCCGTCCGGACTGTATTTGGTCCTGGACAGGATGTTCATGATCCGTTCCGGTTGGTTGACAAATTTTTTCCAGAGGCTTACCGGAGAATTTCCCGTAGTGGGGTCGGTTTCGTAATAGTTTTCATCGATAAAGGCTGTAAATGTGATTTTGTCCCCGCTATCGAAAAGGGTGTTGCTCTCCCCCAGATGTTCTTTGTTTTCTTTTAAGATACGTACCAGTTGGTTTACAGTTATCAAGCCGCTATTCGGGGTCAATTTGTTATAAGCGATATCCTCCGGACATAAAGTCGTTGTTCCGGGATAAGTGGCGAAGGTTTGTTTGTACCCTGTGCCGTTTTTCTCGTTTAGCCTGAATTTGATCCATCGGAAATCTGCCGGGATAAATGTTCCGGAGGGTATACCTTCACTGAATGGAGTCGAAACATACCAGGTTAGGGTATTGTCTATTTGGCGTGCAAAGAAATTAACACAAACTGTTTCATAATGTGCATCCAGATTGTAAATTTTTTCTGCAATTGTTACATTCCCTTCTGCTCCGGCTTGTTCTTCATTCCCGGAGTCCACCTCCAGAATGATTTTATCTGCACTTTCGACAGTAACATTGTAAATATAATGGCTGTTTCTGGGGGTATTGTAATCGTCTGGATTGTTATTCTGGTATCCCAGATGGATGGTATAGACTACGTTGGCAGATACTTCCTGCCCCTCTGCGTAGGTATATTGTATATGGCCAGTCATTACCACATAAGTGGAATTGGCGTCGGCATACACATAATCGCCGTTATTCACCGTATGTCCGGGTTTTTCAGGATCTTCTCCGTCCGGCAGAGAGTTCTTTTCCTGTTTCTCCCGGCAGGCATAACGTTCTGCCGTATCACCTTCCTGCGGTATATTTTGGCGGGGAGATTTTCTGTTTTCCAATACGTAGAACGAGAAGGTTTTGCCGAAATCTTCTCCTTCTCCTTCAAAACGGTTCCATCCGCTTTCAAAATATCCCTGGGTGCCGTTAGTCGGTTCCGCATCTGTCGTATTAGCAATGACGGAGGACAGTCTGGAAGCTTTTACGACTTTCCATTTCTTGGGAATAAACGTTACTCCTTCAATGGCAGTGACTTTAAAACTTACCTTAGCATCCAGACGTTGTAAACGGATGGTATAATCTGGATTGCTACTCAGATCTATAGTTGTGGATTGTGCCGGAATATTTACCGTTCCGCTGTTTGTGCTGCCGCTCATCAGGAAGTTGGTCCCCCGGGCGATGACAGACTGTTGTAATTCTGTTGTCAGGTTTTGCAATTCTGCCAGCGATTCTATGGCATTCAGGTCGGAAACTTTCAATGACATGATGCTGTTGGTAAAAGTGTGGCCGATGTCGTCGGTGATATTGGCAATCCCATAGATTTTTTTATCTCTTCCGGAAGTTGTACGTATGCTTATCTTGCCCGAAGTCACCAGAGCTCCTGGTTTTTCTGTTCGGTCTGATAAATCTCCGTAAGTAAAGAATTGCCCGGTAGCTTTGCTGCCGTCGGAATTGAAGATCAATATATAGAGATTATTGACTTTATATTCATCTTCTTCGGGGGAGGTTGCCCGGGTGACAATCGTCGCTGCCGGTATCCCGAAATTCAGTTTTACATCCACCGGTATGCTTTCGGGCAGATCCGGAGAAGAAGAGCGAATTTCTTCCTGAGTACAGGAAAAGACCGACAGCAATAAGCAAAGATATGTCACTTGATATATTCGTTTCATGGGATTCAATTTTAATTGAATGGAGGAATCGTGATTGTCTGAGCTTGCCACTCCGTGACTTCATATTTGAATTTGATGTCTTTGGGTTTGTCAGGAATCCATATATAAATGTTCAGTTCGTGGTTACGGGGCAATGCCTGTGTTATTCGGAATTGTTTTGTTTCATCGGCGCCATCCTCATAACGCTTGTAGGTAACACTTACGGTGTAATTCTGTCCTGCGGGTTTTTCAAAAACATATACCGGTCGTTCCGGTAACAGGCTGAAATGTAGGGAGTCTGCCGGTATAACCGGTGCATGGTTCAGGGTACTGTTAACGGCGAGACCTGTGGTGTTGTTATAAAATACAATGGTACGATTGTATGGAAGAACAGTATTATCAGCTGGAAATACCTTTGTAGCTGAAGCTATGTTCTCCAGGGTAATATTTTTGATGTAGACGGGCATATCTGTTAGCTCTTTGGCAAAACGAAAATTGATTTTGGCTACGCTTCGGTCAGCTTTAAATGGCTCCATGATTTCAAAACATCCCCCTGTTGGTTTTGTGATTTGAATATCTTTACTGAAAAGGGATGCCGGTAGTACTTCCGGTAATGCTGTTCCGTTACCGGGTAAGTCTGAGATGATCAGCCGGTCCAGTTCATTCCGGCTGAGGCAACTCAGGTCCTGGGTAAAACCGGATGCCGATTCGTTGATCAGAAAATAAAAATCGGTCAGTCCCGGAATGATCTGCATATTGACCGCGAAACTTGTGGTTGTCTGATCAGACGCATGATAATAACCGGTTCGTATGGGACTGCCGGCACTGAATGTATAGATACGGATTTCCCGTATGGTATTTTCATAAGAACTATTACCATTGTTTTCTGCCCGGGTTGAAAAATGCAGGGTCACGGGTACTTTTTCAGGCTCAGCCGGACTGATCCGGTCTTTGATACATGCCGTTAATCCAGCTGTGATAAATAGTAGTACAGAGAGTAGATATGGGTAGTTTCGTTTCATGGTGCCGGGCTTTATAGTTCAGGACGGATCTGTTCGATACTCCAGTCGGGCATAGTGACCATAACAGTTGTACTTTTGAATTCGATCAGGATCGGAATGAGGACTTCCTGTTGCGACAAGTCGATGACCGGATGCTGTTGCAGGAAATCTTTCAGGGACAAACTAAAGATGAGGTTATCCGCCGGATCGGTCAGATCAAAAGTGATGCTGCAGTCCGGGGTAGGTCTCAATATATTGAAACGGGAAATCAGGACCCTTTTTTCTGCGTCATAAGTAGCTGCCGGAATATAGATGACTTTTTCTCCACAAGGCTGATTCGAAAAGTCGGTTGCAGGCAAACAATTTCTGACCAGCAGCCGCAATCCTGGCGTTGCTTTGGTGAGTTCTTCTGCTGTGGCAACTCCCCGCACTTCCACATATACTTTCAGATGGGAGGAACGGAAAGAGAGCGTGTCGTGTGACCAGTAGTTACTGGGTACGGAGATTTGTGCGCTTCCCAGATAAAGGGAATCGTTTGTCTGTATCTCGCCTCCATTAAAGTAATTGGGATGTGCAATCCGGTAATTTTCCTGAAGCTTTTTTCCTGTACACTGTACCATGGTATTGTTGAAGGCATTCCCGATACATATGATACGGTAGGTCCCGGGTGCTAGATTGAGGCGTGTTCCCTGGTATTTATTCAGTTCATTTTGTGTAACGGTTTTGGTCTGGAGGGTTTTATCCTCAGCATTAAAAACGAACAGGTCCACCTGGCTGATTTTCCGGGCAAACAGTTGTTCCCGGAGGTCTCCCGTATAACTGAAGTAAAGGGAAGTCCGTTCGCAGTCATCCATATTTTCTTTGATACATCCTGCCAACAGAACGAAAAATAACAGGGATGTAAGTTTCGGTATAGGTTTCATGGCCTGTCGTGTTTTGGAGGACAAGGAGGCAGAGGGTGAATCCCCCCTCGCCTCGCTTGTGATGTTGTATTATTCGGTGAAATCAGGTGTTAAACCGGGAACAATAACCCAATCGGCTATGGTTACTGTGGCTTCTACACAAATTTGTTTGTTGTCATAGAGCCCTAGATTCTTTTCTGTGAATGTGAAATCCAACTGATAGATTTTTCCGGCTTCAAAAGTTGTTACTCCTTCTGGAAAATGGTATTTAATAACGGTTACATATACATCCTGTGAAAGCGGATTTTCACTTCCTGTGGGATAAACATCTGATAATTTGAGTTTCAGGTGCGGAGTTACATTCGGGAAAAAATTATAGCAGAATTTACCTGCTGCAGGATTGTATTGTGTTGCATTGCTGCTGATTTCTGTTTCTCCGGTGACAGCATCATAATTCCATGGTTGGGGCTCGGTAGAAACTAAATTGTCGAACTGATCCTGGTCATACGTTACGGTTTCCCCGTAAACAGGGGTAACAGGAGCCAGATAAGTATTCGACCAGCCTGTCTGAGTCGGAGCGAAGTTCATAAAACCCATTCCTGCAACGGTGAATTTACTGTAAAAAGTCCCCAGGTCCGTACATTGAATATTTCCGATTTCCAGTCGGGCCACCTGTGGATTCGGGTTCAAAGTGACTTTAAATTTGTTGGTGGCTTCTCCTTCATGGCCTC
>CAJMQA010000057.1 GCA_905215395.1 uncultured bacterium
CCCCTTAGTATCTTTAATGATACCCCGGATATTCCTCGTCTCCGGCTGCTTTACCTCTTGCCGGCGAGGACCGACAACAACAATCCCGTTCCGGTCTGCTGCCTGCAGATTAGTCCCTGAAATACAAGCTTCTACAGCAACCATCAGGGTTACAGCTTTCAAATTCAAGGTTACACTCTTTTTCTCCTGTTCCACCTCCTCCTTTTTAAACATGATCTGATTGTCGTACCGACGGTTCAATTCACGCAATACATCCAGTACAGAAATCCCCCGGACATTCAGGGAAACTGTTCCTTCCTGGTGCGATTGAGCACATAGCTCCGGATTGATAAACAAAACCTCCCCTAGAAATATACAGCACCCCAGACACAGCTGCCGCCAGGAAAAAAGCATTCTTAACGATCTCCTCGTTTCGTTTTTTTTCATAAATTTGTAGTATTAATCATTAAACAATACCTTGTTTGCCGACAAGGGTTATTCCGGAGTTGCCACCCAAAAACAACTCCGGTTTATTTTTTTTCAATTACATGTATCACATTTCCCTCTTTACGGAATCCGGGACCACCGGCCCAGGTCATCATTTCCAGGGCTCCTTCCAAAGACTTATCTTTACTTATTTTACCACTAAATGTATGTTTTCCTTTCCGGCCTCCATCAAATACAAATTCAACCCCATACCAGCGGGATAATACGCGCATAACCACTTCGATATCTTCCTCTTCAAAGACAAAATTTCCATACCTCCAGGCGATAACATTCTTCACATTTACTTCTTTACAATTTAACTGCTCCGTCCCCTTATGCCAATAAGATGCAATACCCGGTTTCAGTACTACGGCTTCCTCTCCGGCCTGTAAAGACACCTCGACTTTACCTGTAATCAAAGTTGTCACAAACGTCTGTTCATTTCCATAAGCTTGAATATTGAAGGAGGTACCCAATACCCGCGTCTGCATCCCTTCTGTTTCTACAATAAATGGCCGCTCTGCATCCGGGGCAACCTCAAAATAGGCTTCTCCGTTCAACTTCACCATCCGTTCACGATGGACAAAATCTACAGGAAATTCCAGTTCACTTTCTGCATTCAACCAAACCCGCGTACCATCGCTCAAAGTAAACGAATACTCTCCGCCTACAGAGGTAACAATTTTATTCATTACCTCTGCAGGCATCTTCCCACCCGGTAGAGTCTCATAAGCCAAAGCCCCTGACTTATTCACCAGGACAGCTCCTCCTAACTCCAACCTTTCAGGAATTCCTTCCTCCAGATTAATCTGTTTTCCAGATTCCAAAATCAGTTTTACACGGGGATCCTGTATATTCTCCACCCATTGATTCAACACCTCCGTATGGCTGGAGCCTCCCTCTTTTTTCATACCGATGAGATTCAATACCACAAAACCAGCACAAACAGCAGCAGCCACTGTCCCCCACAACCTGAGTCTTCTGCTCCGGTTTTTCCGGATCAGCTTTTGCACCACACTACAACGTATAACTTCCAAATCCTGTTCCCGCCCAAAATATTCCTCAGCTCTAATCCTTTCGCGGATGGCCTCTCCCCGGATAATTCTCTTATAGGTCTGACGGTTTGCCTCACTTTCGTCCAGCCAGCTGAGCAGCAACTCCCGATCTTCTTCCGGGGCTGTCCCCAGCTTAACCTGTACAATAATTGTCGCTAACCGATATGCTTTCCGATGATCCATTTATTTCTTTTTCTCTAAAGACACCACGAAAGCAACCGGAGGATGAATGAATCTTAAAAAAAATACATTATTTCAAGGAAAATTTTGCAATACTCAGAATTTATATAATTTTACTACATCAAGTAGAAGCAATCCGGTCACCAATCAGCAAAGATGGAAATCCCCGATCAGCAATGAAAGAATATGCTGCAATAGAAGTATTTATCAAGAAACACTATGCTGCCTTGTGCGCAACGGCATTGAAATTTGTCGCTTCTCCCGAAATTGCCCAGGATATCGCCCAAGAGGTGATCATCCATTTCTGGGAAAAACAGGATCAGCATCAAAATCTGAATTCTGTAGAAAATTACCTGTTTATCATGGTCAAAAATGAATCTCTCAACTATCTGCGCAGTGTCCAGAGAGAAAATCAACGCCATCAGAAATTAGAAGGCCAGGAAACAGAAGAACCGCAAATATTCAATCTATTGGTAGAGGAAGAGACCAATCAGATGCTGACCACAGCCATCAATAGCTTGCCGGAACAAAGCGCCCGCATCCTTCGGCTTGTCCTGTCCGGATATGAAAATAAAGAAATTGCCCGCCTGCTTGAAATTTCCATTAATACCGTAAAAACTTTGAAATACGGAGCCATCCGTAAACTGCGTGAATATTTCAAACAAATGCCGTCGGAACAATAAATAAAATCCGGACAAAAAATGTCCGGACTTTATTCTGGGATATTCCCTCTATTAAGACATAAAAAAGAATCAATTCATCCGCATCGCTCTCATCACTTTCCCACCACTTTTTCTTTCAGCTTCCTTAGCGTATTTTTCCTCCTCCATCTTTGATTTATCTGCACCCAAAGTATCTCCGATCTTGCTTTGTAAACGGGCTTTTGAATTCATTAAATCAGCTTTAGTAAAATAATCATCCGTATTGGCACAATTTTCATCTATCCATTTGATACCTTCTTCCACCAATGCTTTATCATCACATAAAACCAGGGTTTCTATATTATTCTGAAAATAATACTTGCCCATACCATTACGGAACAGATTATAACTAAGCACCTCTTTCATTTTATCCAGTAATCCCCGGAAATCCCCTTTACGGACATAAGCGGCAGTATATAGCTGAGCCAAAGCTGCCGGTACCGCTTCATAATCGATCGACTGCAAATAATTAATAAATTCAACATTACGCTTTTCATCAAAAGGAGTCTCCATTTCAGGTCGCCAATGTGTCAATTGACCGGTAGCCCCCATAATACAATTATCCAGCTTATAATCAACCACTTCTTTTCCGGCAAGTGTATAAAATTTCTCCCGGTTAGCCATTACTTTCTTCATAGGCTCGGAAAGGGGATCACTAACATATTTTTTTATCAGTTCCCAATTTTCTTTTGTAGCCAATTGTTCTTCTGTTAGACTATTCAAATACTCTGCAGCCACTTTTCCCTGCTCTTCTGCCATATAGGCAGAGGACAAAGCTTCCAGGTATTTTCCTAAGAACTCAGCACCTCTCTCGCCGGCCTGATAACGTTTCATCATTCCGCTCAGATTATTTTGCGGATCGTTAGCCGACTTAGCCCCGGCCAATAGCCATTCAGCACTTCCAGCCCCCACCATCCGGTGCACTACGGCCTGAGTTACCGGATCGACAAACACCAGCGTCGGAAAAGCCTTCACCCCAAACTGATTTTTCAATATAATCCCATCGGCATCTTTCTCCATATCGTATTTTGCATTCACAAAATTCTGATTAAAAAAGTCTCCTACTGCCTGCTGTGTAAACACATTTTTAGCCAGCATTTTGCAAGGACCACACCAGGAAGTATAGCAATCCACAAAAATCAGCTTTTTCTCCTTTTTAGCCTTTTTTACGATCTTCTTCCATTCCTTGGTCTGCTCAAAATTGATTCCGGGAGTCTGAGCTTCTGTTCCGAGAATTATCCCCAGGAAGAATAAGGTCAATAAAAATACTTTTTTCATTTTTCTGGTTTAAAAATTATACATGTCAAACTTATACAAATTAATCTTAATATTACTTGAATTTTTTGGAAACACCTGTTATAATATCATTAAATTCCTGAGTAATTCCCTTTTTGAATTCTTCCGGAAGCGGGTCAAACCCATGGTAAACAGCGACTATCAATTCACATTTCTTACTTCCCCTGGATTTCACCTCAAAAGAATATACCCATTGGTTATCCCCATCGTAATCCGATTTTGTCACAAAATAACAGATACGGAAATTGTCATAATCAATGACACTAATGTGTTGATTTCTCTTTTTTCCATCTCTGGTCGTCAATTCAATCTTCGCATTCAAGGCCTTTTCCTCGCAAGTAAATTCCTTTACCCCTGAAAATTTCCTGTAATTAGCCGGTTCAGAAACATATTCCCATACTTTTTCTGCAGGAGCATTTAGTACTACCGTCTTTTCAACTGCAGGCGGGACGCGTTTGGCCGGAGCCATCTGGGCCGAAGCCGTAATTACACTTCCCAGCAAAATACACAAACACAATCCAATAAAGTTCAGTTTTTTCATATCGATATTATTCAATCTATCTTCGCAAAAAGATACAGGGGATGCCCGGAGCTCTCGTTCTCTGCAACATCCCCTTTCCTTCTCACAATCATTTACCGTTCCCCATCTTATCTTTATCACATTCCCATAGCGGGCATCACCACACTTTCTTTCTTTTTACCGCTGACCATTTCATTCAGTTTATCGGTCAAAGCCTGTCCCCTGAGATTTTTACCAACAATCCGTCCTTCTTTATCCAATACCAGAATATAAGGGATTCCGGAGAACTGATACTGTTTCATCACATCTTTTCCGGCTTTCGGAGCATTCACCTGTGGCCATGGCATATTCTCTTCTCTCATAGCCTTACGCCATGCAGCATCGTCTTTATCGATAGACACACTCAGAAAAGCCACTCCTTTATTGCCGAACTCTTTGTAATCTTTCTTCAGATTCGGTATTTCCTGACGGCAAGGTCCACACCAGGAAGCCCAGAAATCGAGCACCAGAATTTTTCCTTTGAAATCCTGAGGGCCTAATTTCTTTTTACCATCCGGAGTGGGGAAAGAAAATTCCGGAGCCACCTGACCTTCTGCCAGGCGTTCTTTTTGTGCCTGTGCTTCTGCCCTCTCTTTTTTATACTTCAACAAAGGAGCATAATCCGGATTCTTCGCCTCCAGTTTTGCCAGAATCTGTTGAACCAACTCTGCATCTTTCTCACTTCTCAACGCAGGTAATAACGCCAACACACTATTCCGGTCGGCATAATGCTCGGCCAGAAATCTGGTACGCGCACCAGATTCTTCTCCCAGCATATTATAGAACTTCATGGAAGCATCCTGTTTGGCCTTATCATCGAGTCCGGGAATACGATATACATTCTGGGATACGCCGATCATCAGCTGATACCCCCGGTAGCCGTCCCAGTTCAACAAATTCATTACTTCATTATTAGGTCCGCCATTGATATACACATAAGGAGGATTCTTAATCTTTATTTTTGCCGTATCCATACCCCGGAAATTGATTTCCAGATCTTCATCTTCAGCCCAGAAGTCCACACTTTGCCATTTCTGACAATCCAGGGTATATCTTCCCGGACGTTCCACTTTCATTTTAAACTCATAAGTTCCATCGGGCTTAACCTGACATGAATCAATGATTGTCTTATCAAATCCATCCCGTTCAATAATTTCCATATTGAATTTTTCATACGGAAACTGTACTTTCCCTTTAATGGTAATCGTCTGCTGTGCCCAGGCTGCCCCAGTAGACAATAACAAACATCCACCAAACACTAAACTTAAAATCTTTTTCATAAAATCTTTTTTAATATTATAATTCCATTAATCAACTTGCTTTAAGTCTTCTGCCATCTTTTCAAAATAAGTACGGTAAGACATCATTCCTACCTTACCTTCAGCCTCCTTTTGGGCGCAGGCTGCCGCCGCATCTTCAAACCAAGTGGCAACCTGAAGCCGCAAAGCCTCATCTTTGCACAACCGATTAATTCTCAATCCCCAATTATAAAGCACCAGATCCGCCACTTTCCCTTTTTTCAGCTGCTCCGAGCCCAATGCTATATAGGTTTTCCAATCCCCCAGCCTTTCCGCATTTCCCATTTTAGCATTTACAATAATATTCTCTTTTCCCTCAACATCAGCTTTAGACAACCATTTGGTATAACGTTTGAACCCCTTTTTATCAAACACAGCCTGCTCCCCGTTTCCGCTAACAAAACGGTTGGCGCTGACAGCACATACATTGCTGATCTTCTTTTTTACATCTTTTTCTCCCAAAAGCCGGCACAAATCGGCACGATTGTCATACACATAAGTGAATACCTCCGAATTGGCATCATTCACATATTTTACAAACAGTTCCCAATACTCTTTTTCCTTCAGCTTATTTTTATCCAAATCTTTAAAATAAGCCAGACAAACCGCTTCTGCTTCAGCTCCCATTCCGGCTAAATCAAGAATATTCAGATATTGTTGAATAAATCCGGGCTGACGGTTCCCTTTTCTATATTCTTCCTGCATATAAGCCAATCCTTTCCCTTCTCCCGCAATTTTTGCCTGGGAAATTAAAGTTACTGCATCTACTCCTCCGACAACACAGTGTACCACTTCACCATCACCATTAATAAACAAAAGAGTGGGATAAGCCTTTACCTGATACCTATCTTTTAACTGCTTGCCTTCTCCCTGCTCCATATCCATTTTCACATTTACAAAATTCTCATTGAATAAAGTTCCCACCTCAGGATCGGTAAAAACTGTTTTAGCCAGCATTTTGCAAGGACCACACCAAGAGGTATAACAGTCCATAAATATCAATTTATTCTCTTTTTTTGCCCGGTCCAAAGCTTGTTGCCAAGTCGTTTCTTTTACAAATTCTATTCCTTCTGCCCTTTTTAAAGCCTCCTGCCCATAAGCAATAAAAGGTTCTTCTTCCGTATATCCTCCCGCCTTATAGAGCAGTTTTCCATCACCATTAATAAAAAGAAAAGCCGGATAACCACTGATTTCGAATTGTTTTGCCAGCTCTTTTTCTTTGCCGAAATCAATTTTCAGATTGATAAAATTACGATTGTAAAAATCAGCAACCCGGTCAAGTGTAAAGACATTCTTTGCCATCAGTACACAAGGTTGACACCAGGAGGTATACGCGTCGATAAATACCAGCTTATTTTCTTTCTTTGCTTTAATAATAGCCTCTTTATAGCTTAAGTCCTCAAAAATAATCGAACGGCTGTTTTGTCTTTTCACTTGTGCTGCCTGTAACGCCTTTTCACCTACACTGAGCAATTCCTGAGGTTCCCTGGTTACTTTAAACGGGCTGGCAACCCCCAGAATATCTCCATTAGGCATAAAAAAAGCATATGCCGGATACATAAACATAGTCATTTTCGGCGCAAATGCCCGCCCGGCTTCTGTACTCATATCTATGCGGATAGCTACCACATTTTTATTACAGAATTCAGAAATTTCAGGCCTTCCGAACAAAGCGTTGAGGGCAGCATCCTGCTTTTTCTGATCCTGAAGGTCGCGGGGCTTCATCATAGCATCCACCAATACTATTTTTCCTTCCTTCCGAGCCAACTCTGAGGCCTGCTCCCAAGTCAAATTTTTAAAAACTGATTGTTGTGCACTAACGGAAAATGTTAGCAAACAACAAATTAAACCGAAAAAAATCCTATGCATATCCAATTCCTTTAAAAAGAAGGGAGTTGCCCGGTTCAGGGCAACCGCCTTACTTGTGTATTATTAATTTTTCAATTGTAAATCCTTTATCCTTCCAAAACCTGTATAAGGCTCTCCCATATTGGCAATATCCAGGGTACCGGTCAGTTCATTGAAATTAATAAGATAAACTTTCCCTTCCCCTCCCTTATAAGTAGCCACCATCAACAATTTTCCATTTTGTACATGATTGGCTTTCTTCAATATTTTCATACAGGTAATCTCCTCTCCTGCTACCGGGAAACCATCTATAGGAGTGGCCTTATTAGAGGCATCAGCATAACGGTACTGATAAAGTTTATCTCCCGCAGAATAATAACATACATTTCCCAAGCTACCAAAAGCAAATAACGAACTTTCATTTACTCCCGGACAATTATTCATATCATAAATAGCCATAGCCTTAGCAGGAGTCGGATCTTCAGTAGTAGACTCCTGAGTAAAATCGGTCACATAAAGCTGATAAGCAGAAGCATCCTTAAACACTCCATAGGTAATATAATTAAATCCGGCTTCCAGCCAAACCAAATCTTTATTGATATTGTTGATATTAAATACCCCTCCCGGAGTTACGGTATTGAACTCACCGGCAGCAAACTTGTAATCCATCGGTTTCAGATACATAAAACGATGATGTTTCACATCGAAGAAGATTCCGGCATAATTCCAGGTTGTATTCACTTCAGCTACAAAAGGAGCAGCCGTATAATCTCCCAGAATTTCACTGAAAGTGGTAGGAGCCATCATATAACTTTCAATGGCATAGATCACACTGTCACTGATCAAAACGTCAGTCGGACCTTTAGCCAAAGGAGCATAGAATTGCGGTTTATATTTCAATCCAAAAGATACAGTAAACAAATTGTCATATTCAGTACCTACTTCATATGTTGTATTCATTAAAGAACAACCGCCATCTTCTTCAAACACATAAAATGAATTTTCTCCTCCCCGGGGAATGGAACTTTTAAATCCTAAAAACTGTGCATTATTCAGCGGACGATCGGTATTCACTTTAGTATAAATATTATAGGTCACCCCTTGCAGGTCCGCATCCAGTGCAGGCAACAGGCGCTTATCCTTGATCAGATGGATATCGTTTATCCCCTCTTTTTCATCCAACACACACAACCCACTACTCAAAGCCGATTCGACTTTCACTTTACAAGTCCAGTAAGTTTTCACATCGTATTTTGTATCATGTACAGCCAAAGTCATGTAATAATTTCCGGGCACATCATAAATTATCTCATTGAAAACCGGTTCTGTTGAAAGAATTTCCACAGAATCATAGTTTGTCTGATTGTCCGGCTTCTGGGGTTTTTGGGGATAGAGTTTCCACTCATATTTCAAAACACCCTTATCTCCAGGATAATTAATCGTCGGATCGAGTTTCAAAACCTCAAACTGGTAAGCCAGTTTTTCATCCACAATATTCAAGCCTGTAGTATCAATATTGATCTCAGGCAAGTCGATATAATCATAATTTCCTTTATCGTCGTAACATCCCCACACACCCATTATCGCTACAGCCAATAGAAATATTGTCTTTCTAAATATTTTATTCATAATCTTCAGCTTTTATAGTTATCAATCAGGAAAAGTTACCCGTCCTTCTACCGGATCAACCAAAGGTCCATACTTTTTTTCATAAGCAGCCAATTCTTTTTTCAGGAATTGTTTTGCTGCATTACATTTCGTTGCATCTCCCATATATCCGTAGTAGGTCCACACAGAGAAATCATAAATACCCAATCTGTCGTATACGAAAAGGTATTTCGTACGGCTACAAACTCCGAAGTAATCCACTAGTTTCGGTCCATATCCCCATGCATCATCCCCAATCCATGTTGTGGGAACACCATCGGTTACTTTAACATACAAAGAAGTATAAACTCCAGGAACAAAAGCATCGGAATTCCCCAACTCAATAAGGAAGGATTTTGCCTTTGTCTGCAATTCCGGATCTCTCATGATATTCAACGGAATAATACATTCCAGTTCATTGGCAGGCAACTCGATCACCTCAGGCAATTCATAAGTTATACCAGCAACGGCACCATCTGCGCTATTAATCCGGATATTGATCTTCCGGGCTACATTTTTCTTATATCCGATAGCATATAAATGTAAAGGCAACTCTTTAATTTCTCCGCTAAAAAATCCCAATGATATTTCAACCGAATCTTTTTTCAGATCCATTTTACGTAAATCAAAATTGATCCGCTCTACATCTGTATAAGTCTGAATATCTTCCTTTTGACAGGCACTCAACAGGAATAATCCACACAATAGGATAATCGATATATATTTTGTCATCAACATAACTCTCATTTTTATTATTTACCAAATTCCTCTTCGTTCTCCGGTTTCGGGAATACATATTTTACTACCTTTTCGTTCAGGATGGCATCCCCCTGACGCTTGTGATAATAAAACAACTGGCCTTCACAAATAAATTCTCTCTGGTATTCTTTCAGAATCTCAGCCTGAATGGCCTCCCGGGTATTGACAGCCGCCGGATCAATCAGATAGCTATCTTCGTATCCACGGGCCTTTAATACTTCATTGAGCAATTCTACAGCATCTTCATCTTGTTGTCCTGCCCCGTTATTCACACATTCAGCCAGGATATAATACATTTCTGATAAACGGATCATCGGCATGCGGTAAGCAAATTTGGAATTTTTCACCTGCAATAACTTGATCGGCAGATTACTGCTTCCTTCCTCAAACAAATACTCCCTACGATATTCTGCATTGGGCATCAGATTGGTCTTACCTGCTCTAAGCAACAACGGACGTTCGGTTCCTACCAAATAGCCCGTGGTATATTCAGTCATTTTACGGATATTCAAAGCAAACAAATGTTCTGTACTGAAAGTGAAATCCCGGGATTCTTTACTTTCGGTTGAAATATTGGAACTTTCAATCCAAGGGAATTTTCCATTATCCCGGTGGGCATCAATGACAATACGGGCATTTCTGGCAGCCTCAATATAATTGCCGGCATACAACTGTACCCTTGCCAACAGTCCGGCTACGGCATAATAATTCAGATGATAATTCCGGTTAATCAGATAACCATGGTCATCCTGTTCAGTAATCTCTTTTCCAGTCAGGATCGGGTCTACTGCCAGACATTCCAAAGCTGCATTCAAATCAGATACAACATTGGCAATAACTTGCTTCGGAGAAACTGAACGGGTCACCTGTTTAGTCAGCTCAGTCACATAGGGAATACCATCATCGGCAGAAGCACTGACAGCATTCTTAGCAAAAAGACGTAACAAATCGAAATGCACATAAGCACGGATTGCCAAAGCCTCTCCTTTGATAATCTCCCGGTTATTCCCGGTAAAGACATTTTTCTTATCTACATATTCCAGAATGCTGTTTACATTGGCAATTGTCTGGTACATTTTCCCCCAGATACTATCCATCATCGGACGACTGGTTGTTGATTCATAATCATAATTTACCGCATCATAATAGACATGATTATTATCGGTTGTAGTAAATGCCCATTGTTGCGCCACTGCATCCAACAATCCAAAAGTCAACTCACGTCCGTATAATCCGGGTTTTGTCATTGCGGTATATACACCAGCCAGTGCTTCCTTAAAACCACTTTCAGTATCGAACAATTTATCTGCTTCCACTTCAGTTTTCGGTTTTACATCCAGCCAGTCTGAGCAGGCTGTCATAGCAAATAATGACAAACATGCATATATAACAAACTGATATCTCAAAATTTTCTTTTTCATAATTCTTACAATTTCCGGTTTTCAATTAAAAAGTTGCCTGCAACTGAAATGAGAACGAACGGGCAAAGGGATAATCGGTTCCTCTTTCAATCTTCACGGTAGAAGCCCGGAATACATCATTCATATAGAAAGACAATTTCAGACGTTCAATCCGGCTACGTTTCAGGAATTCACAATTTCTAAAATCGTAACCAACATTCAAAGAGGTCATTTGCAACTCACTTAAATCCTGTACAAAACGGGAAGTCGGACGGGTAAAATAAGTCGGATCAGTCAACCGTTTGTATTGAGCTTCCTGTCCGGGCGTTGTCCATCTTCCAGTGTATACACGACGGTCAACATTATATTGCAGATCTCCATCCTCCACTTTATCTATCAAAGTCTGATTATACGTCTGTCCTCCCAATCGATAATAGAAAGAAGTATTGATTATAAAACCTTTCCAATCCAGATTGAAACCAAATGTTCCGGTATATTTCGGAAGTGCATCCCCACATACGACCTGATCATCAGAATTCCATTTATAAGTCACCTGCCCGTCCTTAGTCAGAAAAAGCTCATCTCCGGTAGCCGGATCAATTCCCAACGAACGCACAGCCCAGATAGCACTCATCGATTGTCCTTCTTCATATCTCACTGAAGGTTTAGTTGTCTTATTTTTTTCATCGGGATCGTAACTCAATCCTTTATCACTGTCTTTCTGATTATTGATACTGGACAGAGCATCGCTAATCTCTTTAATTTTATTGGTGTTGTGCATTACCGAAGCAAATACATTCAAGTGGAGATCTGTTGCATTATTACTGATAGCCCGCACATTGATACGTCCTTCAAAACCTTTGTTCTGGGATTTTCCCAGGTTTTCGATATAGGTATCAAAACCCACAGATGGAGGCAAAGTTACCGGAGTCAATAAGTTACTGGTATTCTTGATATAATAATCAAAAGAAACATCCAATCTGTTGAAAACGGATAAATCCACTCCCACATTATTATCCTGGGTCTTTTGCCACTGCAAGTCCCGGTTTGCCAACGAAATCAGATAAGAACCGATAATGTTATCATACACCTCATCTGAATAATAACGGTAGGTAGAAATAGCCTGATAGCTGTTAAAATTCTGTGAACCGGTATACCCGGTAGAGGCACGGAATTTCAATTGTTGTAACCATTCTTTTCCTTTCAAAAAACTTTCATTGTGAACATTCCAACCGATACCCACAGACCAGAAATGCCCCCAACGTTTGTCTGCACCGAAAAGGGAAGAAGCATTAGCCCGGTAGTTAGCGTCAAACAGATAACGCATATCGTAAGAGTAGTTTATTGAAGCCAGAACACTGGTTTCACGTGAGAGCGACTCACTACCGTAAGGTTTACCGTTTTCTTTATACTGCAAAGCATGGGTAATATAATCCAACTTATTATTAGCAAATCCCTGAGCTTCTATACCTACAGATTGGGATTGATTCTGACTCATACTCCACTGACCGTTAGCAAATAACACATGTTTATCCCAGATTTTGGAATAGTTCATCGCAACATCAACATTCACATTCGATAATTTACCATTGGTCTTCGTATATTTTCCACGTTTGAAATATTCTTCATCTGAAATATCTATGTTTCTGAACATAGTATGATCCCGGGGATAAAAAATATCAGATTCATCTGTACGGTGAGTTACTCCGACTCTACCGGTAGCCTTTAAATCTTTCAATACATTCCATTCAATATAGAAATTATTGGTAATATCAGTATAACGGCTGATATCGTTTGTATTCAGTGTAGCATTGAGCAGAGGATTATAAATCGGGCTGTTTTGCAAATTGTTGTAATATCCCAGGATTTCTTTTATACTACCATCTTCATTGTAAGGACGCCAGTAAGGATTCAATTTCGCATATTCTCCAAAAGTTCCATAAGGGGAATTCTCAGCTTTATTGAACAATACAGACAACTGTTCCCGGAAAAGCAAAGACTTGTAACGATAAGAAAAGGTAAAGCCTCCACCAAAAGTTTCACGTTCCGAGCCTTTCATGACACCTTTTACATTATTATAGTTCACATCTACACTATAGCGGATATATTCGTCTCCACCTTCAAAACTCAGTGAATGCTTATGCCCTACCCCTGTTCTCAAAGGTTTATCCAGCCAATAAGTATTCACTCCGCTCTCAATTTCTTTCTTTAAGGTTTGATAAGCTTCGTCTTTGCTTTGTTGGTCAAGCGGGTTATTATTCACTGATGTATAAATTCCACTTATTTTTTCTACTTCAAGCTTTTCACGAGCATTACAAAGATCATAACTAGAGAGATCCGGAGCCTGAATATCAATACTACCGGTATAATTCACTTTCAATTTACCGACTTCAGGCCTCAGTGTTTCGATAACGACCACTCCATTAGCACCTTTAGAACCATACAAAGCCTTGGCTGTAGCGTCTTTTAACAAAGTAATGGATGCAACACGGTTCATATCCATATCCATTACCTTTTCGATATTCTGTTCGAATCCGTCCACAATAAAAAGTGGCTGATTAGGATTAGTCTGATACTTGTCTTTCATATCCGAAAAACTGGATGCACCACGCATCTGTATTTCCGGCACCCGGTTGGGATCGGAACCAAACTCATTACTTTCAATGACCTGAAAAGAAGGATCAATATTCTTCAAAGCCTGCAATACATTAGCATTTCCTACTTTTGCCAAGTCCTCTGCTTTCATTGTGCGGGCAGCTCCTGTATAACTTTCAGCCTTACGTGTAAATATACCGGTAACCACCACCTCCTGCATTTCGGCTGCAGCCGGTTCTAAAACGATAATAAAATCATCACGTTGTCCAACAGAAATTTCCTGTGTTTTATAACCGATAAAGGAAATTTCCAGAGCGGGAACTTCCGAAGCTACATTCAATTGAAATTTACCATCGATATCAGTTGCAGTACCGATATTAGTACCTTTAATCTTGATCGTTGCCCCAGGCAAAGGTTCACCGTTTGTCTTATCAATAACCTTACCGGTCAGGATTCGTTGTTTTACCTGAGGAACAGCAGGAGCAACCTTCTTAATCACAATATGATTATTTACAATGTTATACTCTACTCCTTTCCCTTTCAGGCAATAATCCAATATCTTATCTATTTCTTCGTTGGTAAAATTCACATTGATATTTCCCAACTGATCCACATCGTTTGTGTTATAAACAAAAGCCAAATCTGTCAATTTCTCTATTTCCACAAACAATTGTTTTACACTCACATTATCCATTTTAATGCTTAAACGTGTGTGCTGAGAGAAACCATTCGCCTGTATTTGCAGGCAAAACATCATCAAAATAAGGGAGAGTTTTGTCATAAGGAACAATTTTCTTACTTTTTCTCTTGGATAACAGATACCCTTAAGCTTTTTTTTCATAAATTTGAAATTTAATTAGTAATTGATTTTCAATTATCACAGAGGGATGCACGCACGGCC
>CAJMQA010000058.1 GCA_905215395.1 uncultured bacterium
ATCAGGTGCCCCTTCAACTGTTTCACGATGTCGGGATTGGTAGCGATGGAATAACTGAAAGTGGTGTCTCCTTTTTCAGAAACGACCTCTTTTACCCCGTGATGGGTTTCGCTCCACCAACGGTTATAAATACGGTTGTCGTGGTTTCCGGCACACGATACGGCTGCTTTATAAAAGTCGGGATATTGGCAGATAGCCGCAGTTGACATAAAACCACCCCCGGAATGTCCGTGAATACCGACTTTATTAATGTCTATAAATTTATGACGGGCTGCCAGTTGTTCTACGGCTGTTTTGTGGTCTGCCAGCGGATAATCGCGCATATTCCCGTAGCCATAGTTATGGTACCATTTGGAACGTGCGGGATGTCCGCCCCGTTGGCCTACGGAGATTACGATGAACCCGGCCTGAGCCAGACGGTCGGTACGTACACTCATACGGGTAAAGGGATAATTTACAGCCTCTACCTGCGGTCCCGGATATACATAGTCGATGATGGGATACATCTTGGTAGAATCGAAGTCAAAAGGTTTAAACATAACGCCATACAAATCGGTCACTCCGTCGGCAGCCTTGACCTGGAAGGGTTCGGGGAAACGGTAACCGGCGGCGATTAATTGCGAAAAGTCACTCTCCTGTATAGTCATCACTTTATTACCGTTGTGATCCAGCAGGTCTGCACAGGGAATCGTATTGACCCGGGAAAAATTATCGACGATAAAACGGGCTTCATCATCCACTTTCACCTGATGGAAGAAATCGCCCTTTGTGATCCGTTTCAGGCTGCTACCGTTCAGGTTTACTTTATATAAATGCTGGTAATATGGATTTTCGTCTTTTTCTTTACCATTGGCGATGAAATAAACTGTCCGGCTGGCTTCGTCTACCTTTAATACCTGTTCTACGTGCCAAGGACCTTTCGTAATCCGGTTTTTCAGGTTTCCCTGATCATCATACAGATACAAGTGTGCCCATCCGTCGCGTTCGCTCCATTGAATCAGTTCTTTGCCTCCGTTTAATACGGTCAATGGGCGGGTTTCCTGATAGGTGTTCATGCGTTCTTTGATTACCGGGACGATGGAATCCTGACCAATGGTGTATGAACAGACGTCGATGCGGTGCAAATCGCGGCTGCTGCGTGTCAGGAAAAAACGGTTATTATCTCCTTGCCAGATTACCGGAACATTTTCCATATCCCGTTGTTTCTGTTCCCGGGGTCTGTAGAGTAATCCCAGACTTTGGTTTTTAAAGGCAGAGGTTTTTATTTCTTTCCGGTTGTTATCCGTCAGGTCGAACAGATATAAATGAGCTTCGGGGGCAGTCATTTCACCCGGCATCTGGTATTTATAAGTTTCCAGGGTGGGACGCGGCTGAGCGATAGAATTGATCACCCACAGCTCTTTGACGGTTCTGTTGTCTGAAACAACTGTTGCAAAATACCTGGAGTCGGGTGACCAGCATACCGATACTCCGCGGCGTTTTCCGTTGCAAAGCGTGTCGGTATTCAGCATGCTGTACGGAATACCATAGCCAAAGTCCTTCATTCCGTCCCGGGTTAATTGAATTTCAACAATGGTGCTGTCTTTTTCATTTTTTCTTGCTTTCTCGTAATCCTCTTTGCTCATCCGGTAAAGGTTGCAATCTTTAGCATAGATCACCGTTTTCCCATCCGGAGAAATATTTCCCCAACCCAGCTTTTTGGGTTCCTCTTCTTTATCTTTCAGATGGGTCAGTTTACGGGTTGGATAGTCATAGGAAAAATAGAAAATCTCTTTCCCTTTGGCTTTTTTGTCCTTTGCATCTTTTTTCGGTTTGGCGTCCCGGGTGGATTGTATTTCGAATGTGAAGGTCCGTCCGTCTTCCCCTGCTTTCAGATTACGGATGGGGATGTGGCGGGCTTCAAACGGATCCTGTACGATCTCGGTCAACCGGGCTGCCAGTTCGTCCCGGTCGAACAAAAGATTTTTAGTACGTGCAGAAGGATCAACAACATACCAGAAGGTTCCTTCGCTTGTTTTGTACTCAAACCAGAAATTGTTGCCTTTCTGAAACCAGTGAGGATCTACAACTGTAGAAAACAACATGTTTCTCAGTTTATCACCGGTAAATTTTTCAGCCTGTAAATATTCAGGCAATCTTTCTTGTGAAAAAGTTTTACCGGTTGTACATACACCGGTAATTAAAAGAATGGTAAAAAGAATTTTTCTCATAAATCTGCGGACTTGTAAAACACCTAAATTATTAATTTCTAATACACCTATATATTTCAGGGTGCAAGTTATAAATTTTCCCGGAAGAAAAGTTCCTGATATAAAAATCCGTAATTTATTCTGAAAAAAATTGTCTCTTTGAAGTTTTACCATAATTTTGAATCTCAAAGTAGATATCTGATCATGCTTGGTGAACTAAGAGAATTTCTGGTTGGAATAAATACAAAGAAGGAAGGGGCATGGAGGCATTTGTATGCCGATTATTATTCGCCTTTGTGTAATTATGCCCTTAAAATTCTGCAAGACAGGGAACAGGCAATGGATACTGTTCAGGAAGTTTTTATGAAACTTTGGGAGGCCAGGGTTCATTTTGAAGACTTGCCTTCTTTTCATGGATATCTTTACAGGGCTGTTCATAACAATTGTTTGAAACTCCTCCGGGATAAAAATATAGAGAATCAGTATTTAACCGTTCAGGAAAATGAGAATGCAGATTACGATGAACAGGAGTTTAATGCTGTTCTGGAAGAAGAGGTCGTCCGCAAATTGCGTCATGTCATCGATAATATGCCTGAAAAAAGAAGGGAGGTGATGCTTTTGTGTCTCGAAGAAAAGAAGGTGGAAGAAATCAGTGAACTTCTGGGGATCAGTATCAATACGGTCAAAAAACATAAGAAAGAGGCTTATCAATACATTCGTAAAACTTTGCCTCCTGATGTTCTTGTCCTTTTCCTCCTTTCCTTGAAATAATTCTTCTTTTTTTAGTGACTCTATACAATTTTACAGTATACCAAAGTTGATTCTAGAATTCTTTTATCATGAAAACCTTCCGCAGTGCAACATTGAAAAGTGATTTTAAATTTTTTTTGATTTTATCTTAAAAACAGGTACCCGTTTTTTATCTCAGTGGATTCTATCATAAAGAATGTCAAAAAAGACTGAGAAATGCAAATTACAGATAAAATACGGGAAGAACTGGCAAATCTGCTTTGCCGGGAAGTTACCGGGCAACTGAGTGAACCCGGCCGGGAAAGATTACAGCAACTCAGGGCGGAATATGGGCTGAAAGGAACCGATTTTTCCAGAGTCAGGAAGCGGTTGAGACAGGGAAAGGAATTTGATGATACTGAGGCCTGGAAGAAGTTTAAGAGAAAAACTGTTGTGAAAAAGCAGTTTATACTCAGGTGGTGTGCCGGTGTTGCTGCTGTTATGCTTTTATTGATAGGTATTTCTCTGCTCGTTAAAGACCGGGAGGGAGAGCCTCAGCAGTCTCCGCTCCTGACACAACAAGCTATCCGTCCGGGAAAGAGTATGGCTGTTATTACACTGGCTGACGGTCAGCAGGTTGAGCTGGGAAGTAAAAATCAGGAACTGAAAGAAAAAAACGGAATTTTACTGAATCTGGATTCGACATCAGTCAGGTATCAGAAAAATGAAAGGGCAACAAAAGAGCTGATATACAATACAATTGCCATTCCGGCAGGGGGAGAATACCATCTGATTCTTTCGGACGGCTCAAAAGTTTGGATCAATGCAGATTCTAAATTGAAATTTCCTGTTGATTTTACAGGCAACGAACGGGAAGTGTACTTAGAGGGAGAAGCATATTTTGAAGTGAGTAAAGATCAGCAGCATCCTTTTATTGTCCGTACTTCCCGGGGGACAGTTAAAGTGTTGGGTACCGGATTTAATGTAAGGGATTATTCCGATGAAGCGAAGGTGGTCACTACTCTGGTGAACGGAAGTGTGGCTTACCGCTCTCGGAAGTATCCGTCGAAGACAGTTGTATTGCAGCCTGGTTTTCAGGTAGAGGACAAGGAAGGAGGAGATTTACGGCCTGAAAAAGTGGATGTAATGATGTATGTGGGATGGAAAGACGGGAAGTATATTTTTGAAAATACGACTCTGGAGGAGATTATGCAGGTTTTATCGAAATGGTATAATGTGGCGGTATTCTATAGGAATGAGAAGGTTAAGAATCTTCATTTCACAGGGGATTTGGAACGGTATGACGATATCAATGATTTTTTGGAATTTATGGAAATCGGTGGAAATGTACATTTTTCAATTCAAGGAAAGACCATTATGGTAGAATAATATAAAAACAGATGCAGATGTCAGCGCCAACCTTCATCTGCATTCTATTGGTAAATTTCAGTATTCACTAAAATCTAAACAAAGTTATGAAAAAAAACTATGTCTGTGGGCAAAGTATTCCCATAAATTTTATTCTTCTGTTTCGGATTATGAAATTATTTTTTTTGTTCTTAGTTATTTTCAACCTTTCAGTGGCTGCAAATAGCAATGCGCAGGTGAAAAAAGTGTCCCTGACGATGGAAAATGCAGAGTTGGGACAGGTGTTCAAGAAATTGAAACAACAGACGGGATTGCGTTTTTTCTACAATGAAGAAAAACTGAGACGGGAAGGAACGCGGCAGGTAGATATCCGCAACCTGGAGTTGGACAGGGCTTTGGATGAAATTCTGGAAGGAACCGATCTGACTTATACTTTTTTGAAAGATGTGGTGGTTATCAAAGACAGACAGGAGGATCTGGTGGAGGCCATGCTGGAAGAGAAAAGGTTGATTACAGGGACTGTCCGGGATGAAAAAGGAGGAGCTTTACCCGGAGTTTCAGTTATCGTAAAAGGAACTCAAACCGGAGTTGCTACCAATGTGGACGGTTATTTTGAAATAAAGGTGGATGATAATCCGGACCTGATCCTGCAATTTTCTTTTGTGGGGATGAAGAATAAGGAGGTCCGTATCGGTACCAATCAGAAATTCAATATTGTCCTGGAAGATGAATCCGAGGATCTGGATGAAGTGATTGTAACAGGCTACCAGACGATCTCAAAAGAACGGGCGACCGGATCTTTTGGAGTAATTTCTACTCAAAGACTGGAAGCTAAACTACAATCAAATCTGAGTTCCTTACTGGAAGGTCAGGTTACCGGAATGGTTTTAAATAAGGATGGGAACATTGAAATCCGTGGAATTTCCACTTTCTCGGCCAATAAAGAGCCGCTTGTCGTTGTGGATGGTTATCCGATTGAAGCAGGATTGGAATCGCTGAATCCTGAGAATATAGCAAATGTGACTGTATTGAAAGATGGTGTGGCTGCTTCGATTTATGGTTCCAGAGCTGCCAATGGTGTCATTGTTGTAACAACAAAACGGGGAGTAAAAGACCGGTTCCAGGTTTCTTATAAAGGAATCTTCGGTGCGGTTTTACGGCCTCAATTATCCGCCTTGAATCGTGCCTCGACTTCCGATTATATCGATGCAGAATTGGATTTGTTCAATCAGAATCCGAATGCTCCTGATCCTGCTTCTCAAAGTAATATGGGAAGAGTGACTTATCTGATGATGCAGGTTAGGGATCAACTTATTCCGGAAGCGGAGGCTTTGGCTGAAATAGAAAAATTACGGGAGGTAGATGGATTAAAGCAGGCTGAAGAAAATCTGTTCAGGGCACAACTGAGCCATCAGCATAATGTGGCTATATCCGGAGGAAATGATAAGAATTTGTACAATGTGGCCCTGAATTATCTGGATACAAAAAGGAATATGATCCATTCTGACCGTGACCGTTTTATTTTAGATGTAAAGAACGACTGGACTCCCTCGCGTTATATTTCATTGGGAGTGACTGCTAATGTCGTGTATACAAATGATAAACAGCCAATGCGGGATTATACGGATCTGTTGGCTTATACTTCTTCTTCTATGATTCAGCCCTATGATAATCTGGTGGACCCACAGACTGGAGAACCGACAGAAGTGTTCGGATTGAGCCAGTATAAAATAGAGACTTATAAAAATACGTCCAATATGCGTCCATGGACTTATAATCCGTTAAAAGATTTGTCCACAGAGTCTGTGAAATATGAAGACTTACAGATCCGGTTAGGGGGTAAGCTCCGTTTGAATATTATGGAAGGATTGAATGTAGAGGCTGGGGGGATGTGGATCCGCGGAAACCGGGTACAGAAATCCCTGAAAGACCGGGATGCGTATCGGGTGAGAATTGCTTATAATGATGCCACTTCCAGAACTAATAATGCAGAACATTATATTCCTGATGGTTGTATCATTGATGAGAATAGAAATATAAATCAAAGCTGGACCATCCGGGCCCAAATTAATTTTAACCGGGCTTTTCTGGAGGATAAACACCGGGTGAGCTTTTTGGCTGGAAATGAGGTCCGGAGGATTATGTATGATAATAATACGATGGCTACCCGTGCCGGATATAATACTACGGCAGGGTCGTTTATTCCGGTGAACATCAAGGATTTTAATGCTGGGAAATACGATTCTGATATGTTATTCAAACGTGCAGAAATCTTACAACTTAATATCGGAAAGTATAGTTATCGGGACAATCGCTTTGTATCCTGGTATGGCAATGGTTCCTATGAGTTCGATAATCGGTTTATCCTCAGCGGAAGTATACGTTTGGATTTGACCAATTTTTTTGGAACAGACCCGAAATATCGCTATAAACCTTTGTGGTCAGTGGGAGGTACTTATAAGTTGAGTAATGAAAAGTTTTTTAAAGTGGATGGGATCGATCGCTTACACCTGCGAGGTTCCTATGGTGTGAATGGCAATGTTTCTCTGACCGAAGGACCTTTTTTGATTTTTTCTGCCGGAAAATACGAAAGTCTGACCGGAGGCGTTGCCTATAATATACAATCTCCTCCCAATAATCAGTTACGATGGGAAAAAACGAAGACCTTTAACTTAGGTACTGATTTGTCTGTCTTGGATAATCGGATAGACCTTTCGTTCGACTATTATTCCCGTACGAGTTCTGATTTGCTGGCAAAAGATGCTTCTGATCCGACGACAGGTTTTCTTTCTTTGACCCGGAATATGGGGAAAATGATAAACCGGGGCGTTGAATTGTCATTGAGTGCCGATATTATTAAAAATAAGGTGTTCCGTTGGAAGGCTTCTTATGTGATGAGCTATAATAAAAATGAAGTCAAGGAGTATAATGTGGTCCGTACCACAGCAAGTAATTTTACTGCAGGTGCCATTTTGGCGAAAGGTCATCCAGCAGATGCTTTATTTGGTTATCGTTCGGCCGGTTTGAATGATAAAGGAGAAGCGCTGGGGTATACTGTGGATGGGGAGAAGAAATTGCTGGGAAGTATGAAAGTTGAAGATGTTGTTTATCAGGGTACTTTACGTCCTAAATATGATATGTCATTCACCAATAATTTCTCATATAAAAATTTTGATCTTTCCTTTATGCTGATTGCAAAACTGGGACATAAATACCGTAAAGATTGCTTTAGCGGGTCTAATTACCAGAATCGTCACGTTGCTGAAAGATGGCAGAATCCGGGGGATGAGAATACGAAAATTTATCCGCGCCTGCTCTCTTCTAATTCCGATCGTTTTGTATTTCCATATGTAGATTTTCTGGTGGGAAATGCCGGTTATATGAAGTTGAGGGATGTCACATTGTCCTATACTGTTCCGAAGCATATTTTGGAACCTATTGGTTTCTCTGCAGCTAAAGTGTATTTCCAAACCAGGAATCTGTTCACTGTCACTGCAAAGGGAGTGGATATAGATCCTGAAACAGCGGAATTGAGGAATTCTTCTACTGCCGGATCAGGGAATTTTGCAGAATACGGATATACCTCTTTACCGATGCGTCCGGAATTTTACGTTGGATTGTCGTTTAGTTTTTAATTTATAATGTAAATAATATGAGTTCTAGAATAAAATACATATTGGTTTACATCCTGGTTTTCTTTTCTTCTTGTCAGGATTTTCTGGATGTGAAACCTGTTGGGAAGCTGATTCCGACACAAGTGGAAGAGTATGAAAACATCTTAAACAGTACCTATACTGTGGATGGATATTATAAGGATAGTAACCGGGGCTCTTTTCTGGCCTATCTGGGAGATAATCTTCAATTGAGCGAAAATATAGCAGAATTGTTTTATACAGCTACTAATCCTGCAATTTATCGTTATACAGCTTATGTTTTTAAAACACCTTATGAGAATCCAGAGAAAAGTTCTGCCTTTTGGCAGGGTGGTATATATAAAGCAGTGGAGTTATTTAATTGTGTGATTGACGGAGTAAAAGAGGTCCGTACCAGTGAGACAGCTGTGTTGGCTGATGAGTTGATGGCGCAGGCAAAAGCAGGTCGTGCGTGGGCTTATCTGACTGCCACTCTGGTCTATGGACCAATGTATATACCCGGTCATGCCAATGATACAAAAACCATTCCTTACCGTACAACGTCTTCGGCAACGGAACCTAATCCTTCTCTTGCTACAACAGCAGAAGCATTTGCTGCTGTAAAAAAAGATCTGGAGGATGCTTTACTACATGCCCCGAAACAAGTAGCGAATCCTTCCCGGGCTAATCTGGCAGCCGTACAGGCTTTGATGGCATATTATTATATGTTTGTATCTGATTTTCCCAATATGCTGAAGTATGCTGACATGGCCTGGAGTTCTTCTTTGGCCAATAAGGGAAGTGTAGATAATATGATTTACGATTATAATGATTTTTATTATGAGCCGAATCCGAATGCTAAACCTGCTCCGGGAGTGGATGTGGAAACTGCTTTGGAATTAAGGGTGAAAAATGATGATTTATTGAATCAAACCAATAACCGGGAAAATTTATTCTATCGGGTTGCGGCGTATATACAACATCAACAATGGGGATATCCTTCGGATGAATTTTTGGGCTTATTCGATCGGACTCATGATTTGAGGTTTCGACTTTTTGCTTTGAATGCTTTGGGGTATTCTAAAAAAGTCGGGCAAGTGACCTATGATGATGGAGTAGTCAGACAATATTTTAAAGACCGGAAGATTTCAAACGGAAATCAGGGGATTACTCATCCGGAATTATTGCTGATGAGGGCAGAAGCCTATGCCAGAACCAAGCAATTGGAATTAGCTCTGAAAGATCTGAATTTATTGAGAAGATATCGTTATGACCGTTCCCTGGGAAATACAGATTTACCCAATGGTTCTTCTTATTCTCAGGATCAATTGCTTGAAGAAATTCTAAAGGAACGCCGCCGTGAATTGCCTCTGGCTACTTTTCAGCGTTTTCTCGATTTGAAACGGCTTAGTCTTGATACTGGAAAACCTTGGTGTAAAACGACGATAGAGCATAAAGTGGGAGACCAGACTTATTCTGCTCCTGTCAATTCTGAATTTTATATTTTGCCTATTCCGAATAATATTATCAAATATAATCCTCAGTGGGGTGTTGCATTAGATGAACGTCCCTATAATCCGAAATAATAAAATTGAGGTAGGGTAAAAATCGGTAAATGATACTTTTATTCATTGATAAACAGGATGTTCCTTGTTGAGAGGGAGCATCCTGTTTTTTTTGTATGTAAAAAAAAATGAAAAATATTTCAATTTATTTGTCATACCAAAACGAATGATACGCATTATATTGATAGATGCGAAAATATAAGTTTGACTAAATAAACGAACGTTTATTTTAGTTATAAAAGTAAATAAAAGCATAGAAAAGTAAATAAGAGCTATGCTATTCATTCTTTCCGGTATTTTTTTTGTTTTTTTCATTTCAAATGTCTGATAATTAATAATCTGAAAACTTTGTTTGTCCTCTGTTTGTCTGGCACACTTTTCTTCACTTTTTCCACTTTTCTTTTGCCGAAAATAAACGTTCGTTTTTAAAGTTTTTCGGAATGAACAGGTGGC
Source organism: uncultured bacterium (assembly GCA_905215395.1). Lineage (GTDB taxonomy): Bacteria > Bacteroidota > Bacteroidia > Bacteroidales > Marinifilaceae > Odoribacter. The sequence continues at coordinate 9,937 of CAJMQA010000058.1, forward strand.
ATGAATTGGTTCTTTTACTCAGAAAATCCTGGTTCGGACAGTTGAACCGGGAGGAGTGGGAGCATTTACAGAAAGAATTACGAAATGAGACTGTCCGGAAGGTATATGAGCATATCCGGCAGCAAAGTTTTATCCGGGGAAAACTGGATGAATATTCAGAGTATAAGGCTGATGTAGCCTATCGGAGTTTTCTGAAATCAATGGGGGGCCGGAAAAATAAAAAGCTGATCTCCTGGAAAATAATAGCTGTCGCTGCAATGCTGGTTCTTTTGGTTGGAACTCTGGCTTTGATGAGAACAAGGCAGGCAAGGGAGGTTTTGCCTGTGACAGGGGTAATACAGAATGATGTCGTGTTGCCAGGAATGAAGAAAGCACAGTTGAAGCTGGCAGACGGGCGGATGGTGAATGTGACGGGCGATTCCATGCAGATTCGGCAGAGTGACGGAACGCAGATCAAATATATCCAGGGACATATTGCCTATGAAAAAGTCAAACCTGTATCGGTATTGGTGTACAATGAGCTGATTGTGCCTCTGGCCGGGGAATGTTATATCACTCTGGCCGACGGAACCCGGGTATGGATGAATTCGGATTCAAAGCTGAAATATCCTGTGAAATTTCTGGGAAATGAACGGAAGGTTTTTTTAGAAGGAGAGGCATATTTTGAGGTGGTAAAAGATGCAGAGCCTTTTATTGTGTCGACTCTCCTGGGGGACATTCGGGTATTGGGGACTTCGTTTGATGTGAAAGCTTACCGGGAAGAAGAGAAAATGTATACCACTTTGGTGAGCGGTAAGGTTTGTTTTCAGGGACAGGAAAAATTGGAAATAGACCCCGGAGAGCAGGTAGTGGCAACTGCGGATGGAAAGGTGGAAAAGCGTACAGTCGATATAAATGAGTATATAGGCTGGAAAAACGGAGTGTATATTTTTAAAGACCAGCCTTTGGAACGGATCATGAATGACCTGTCACGTTGGTATGACGTTTCGGTATTCCAATAACATTATTACTTATAATCCTCAATGGGGATTAACTTTAGATACCCGGCCTTATAATCCGAAGTAAATGACGTTGGGGGATGGATTTTCCGTCCCCCAATTATTTGAAGGCTCCCAGTCCGAAAAGGGCAAAGTCGTAACGGATGGGGTCGATGGGATCAAATTCCCTGAGCCGGGTGGTTAATTCAGCTACTGCACGGGCATCGTTTTGGGAACGGGTAAGCAGGCCGAGTTGCCGGCTGACATTCCCCGTGTGAAGATCTAAAGGAATCAGAAGGGCGGAAGCCGGGATATTTTTCCAGAGTCCGAAATCAATTCCACTCCCGTCTTGCCTGACCATCCATCTCAGGTACATATTTACTCTTTTCGCAGCTGATCCTTTGTCTATGCAGGCTATATGGCGGAGTACACGGGGTTCTGCCGGAAGTTCTGTGAAAATCCTGTACCATTCGCGCAATGCCGCGAACATATCCCCGTTTTGCTGCCATGCTGAGGTGAAAACAGTTTCCAGACCGCCGTAATTGCGATAGATATTGGCCAGGGAACGCAAAAAATAGTTGCAATCATAACCATTAAATGTGCGGTGTACAAAGTGGGTAAAACGTCCGAAATCATTCCCGGAAGCATTCAGGATGAAATCATAAGGTGCAGAGTCCATCAGTTGCATTAGCTCCCTGCACTTTCTGATGATCGTGGGACGTTGTCCCCAGGCCAGTGAAGCTGCCATAAAACCTGAAATTTCAATATCTTCTTTCTCCTCAAACATTTTCGGGATCTGGATAGGATCGGTCCCGATAAAAAATTCGGAATTGCAGTATTCGAGATATTTCTCATCAAGTAATTGTTTGATTTCCTGATTGTTCATGTTTTATTCTGGTTTGGTTGCCCGTAACATTTCCCGTTTTCCCGGTGGTCCGGGGAGGCGTTTCAAAGTGAATCCTACCTGGCGGAGGGCTTGTTTGACAATGCCTTTGACACAGTAAGTGACTAATATCCCTCCTGGGTTCAGGGCTTTGTAGAAACGTTCGAACACCTCTGCGGTCCAGAGGTGGGGTTGCACATCCGGATTAAAGGCATCAAAAAAGACGATGTCAAATGTGGCGGAAAAGTTGATATCCCGGAAGTCTGCTTCCTGTTTATAAAGTCTGAAAAAAGGAGTCAAACGGATTTCCTCGTTCCAGGGGCTCTGATGCAATTCCCGGAATGAGATGGTTACCGGAGCCGGAAGGAGCCCGGGATAATTCAGTCTGTCTGTTTCTCCGGAAGATAAAGGATATTTTTCAATGCTGTGAAAAAAGATGGGACATAGCTGTCCGTGAGCATACTGCATTGTCAGAAAAGCGTTCAGGCCTGTCCCGAATCCCGCTTCCAGAATATGCAGGCTATCTTTTCCGGAACCGGAACGTTCCGGATAGGTTTGACGGTAAAAGTCTATTCCGGCCCGGATGAAAATATGCCGGGATTCCTGAATTGCCCCGTGTACGGAATGATAGTGTTCATTGAGTTCCGGCACATAAAGCGTGGTACTGCCATCTTCGGTTTGTATAAACTGATGGGGCATTGTTTTAGCAAATTTCTGCCCTTAGCAGATTGACAAATTCGATGATATCGCTTTCTGTTGTGTCAAAAGAGCAAACCCAGCGGACTTCTGAAGCGTTTTCATCCCAGGTATAGAAAAAACATTTTTCCTGCAGGGAGGTGATTTTTTCCCGGGGAATGATGGCAAATATTTCATTTCCCTGTACTTCCTGTGTAATACGGATTCCCGGTATTTTGGCTGCTTCCCTGGCCAGCATTTGTGCCATTCGGTTGGCATGGCCTGCTGTTTTCAGCCAGAGATTGTCTTTCAATATGGCAGAAAACTGGGCTGCAATAAAACGGGTTTTGGAATGCAGCTGCATCAGTTGTTTGCGGATGAAGATAACGTCTTGAGCCACATCCGGGTTGAAAAAGATCACTGCTTCCCCGAACATCATTCCGTTTTTTGTTCCGCCGAAACTTAAAACGTCGATGCCTGCTTCTGAGGTGATTGCTTTAGGATCGCATCCCAGGTGGGCGATAGCATTGGAAAGACGGGCTCCGTCCATATGTACGAACATGTGATGTGCATGGGCATAATCACAGATTTCTTTTAATTCTTCCGGGGTGTATGCTGTCCCCAGTTCTGTACACTGGGTTAGGGAAATCAAACGGGGCTGGGAATGGTGCTGATCTCCGAAACCATGCATGTGGTTGGCAATCAATCCCGTGGTGAGCTTACCATCAAAAGTGGGTACAGTGAGCAGTTTGCAACCGGTTTGTTTCTCGATAGCGCCACATTCATCTACATTTATGTGAGCTGTTTCAGCACATATTACCGCATGGTAAGAATGGGCAAAGGCGGACAGGCTGAGAATATTGGCGCCTGTTCCGTTATATACAAAGAATACGTTAATATTTTCCCCGAAAACTTTTTTGAAGTCCTGTATAGCTTTCTCTGAATACTTGTCTTCTCCGTAGGAGTGCTGATGACCATACGCCGCTTCTTCCAGGGCTTGAAATACTTCCGGTAATACGCCGGAAAAATTATCGCTTCCGAAACCTCGAATCATAATCTAAAAGTTATTAAAAGTAAAAGCACATAGGCGCTTCCAAAGTTAGTGAAAAAATTTACTTTTATTCCTTTTTTCTGAATATCCAGCGGATCATGACAATAAAAATAAGCATAGAGGACATGAAAAGCAGGAAATGTCCGTATTTGAGGTCGGGACGTTTGTCAAGTATTCCAATGGATCCGATAAACAAGCCCACGAGCAATATAGCATAGGCCAGGCGTGAGGTGATGTTGCGGAGCATTTTCCGGATGGCGGTCATATCGGTGAACTGGAGCTCGTGTTTGATTTCTCCCTGTTTCAGTTTGTAGAGAATTTCACTGATATCTCCGGGGGCTGTTTTCAGTAAATTGGTGTATCCTTTGAGGGTTTGATACAGCTCTGCTGCGAGTCTTCGCGGAGAGAACTGAGTCATGACAACTCCTTTGGCATAGGGGATGATCAGTTTGGCAAAAGGAATATCCGGATCGAGCCGTTCAGCAACTTTCTGAATGGTAGCCAGCGCTTTGGCTAACAGGAATATGCCGGAAGGAAGACAGAGTTCATATTTGGTAATCAGATCTATACATTCCTGAATCATCTTTGCATAATTGAATTTCTCTACGGGTAGATGGGAATATCGTTTTATCATCTGCTGGAGACTGAAAATCAGATCGTCCCTTTGGTCGAAGAACCGTTGTTCACAGAGCCGTATCATGGAATCGGCCAGTCCTATGGCATCCCGGCGGGCGAAACCGATGGACAAGTTGGCCAGGAAGTCCATTTCCCG
>CAJMQA010000059.1 GCA_905215395.1 uncultured bacterium
AGACAGGAAAAGCTCCTGTCAATATTGAAGGAAATCCGCTGCGATTGTCAGAGGCCGGTAAATATACTGTAAAAGTTGTTGGTAAGTATAATGAAGTATGTACATCGGATACGGTGAAACTGACAGATGTGGATTTACGCCAGGTTGAGTTGGCGCAAGTGGTGACTCCTGACCGGGAATTTCTGGAGGGTGGGACGATCACTTCTGTAGCTACTGCTTCCGGTGGATGGGGACCTTATACCTATAAATGGACTTCTCCGATACCGATCCGTAATAATACGGTGGACGGCCCGGATACCTATACTGTTTCCGGTGCGTCAGCTGCTTCCTACCGGTTTAGTGTCAGTGTGGAGGATTTACATGGATGTACGGCTGGGTCGATTCCAACGACGGTGACCAGAAAAGCTGGTGGTCTTACTTTGACGGCTGATACGATGTATGCTTATTGTGATGGAGGTATGGTCATACTGCAGGCAAAAGCCAGTGGAGGAACAGGTGGTTATGATTACGAATGGCGTAAGGTTGGAGAAAATGATATCCTGGCTGCTACTCAGACTTATCTGGTAGAAAATCCGGGTACAGAATCCTATGAGGTAACAGTAAAAGATCACTCTTCTCCCCAATTGATGAGAAAAGAGATTGTGAATCTGGCAGAGAAAAAATTATCGACAAAAGCTCCGGTATTGACAACTCCGGGAACTATAACCGTCGCTTCCGGTCAGAAAGCCATACTTACCGTTCGTGCTAATCCGGCAGAAACGACGAAATCACAGTGGAGATGGGAACGGGTGGAAAATCTGAATGCACCGGGAGAGGCAACCAAGCAAATAGCACAGACAAAAAAACTGACCGGAGATGAGCAATATAAAGTGTATACGATAGATAAGAACTACTGTCTCAGTAAAAAAGAACCTTTAAATGTGAAGGTAGTAACTGATGGTTCCAGTTTCGATATAGGGATAGATGCTCAGGAGATGATGTGTGCTACGGCCAGACAAACATTGGGAGTTACACTTGCTCCGGAACAGACGGGAACATTGAAATATACCTGGACCTCTATACCTGACCTGTTTGGTGCTTCGGGCAGTACAGAGTCTAATCCGGAAATTCAACCCACAACACCGGGTTCGTATGTAATTATTGTTACTGTGGAGAATGCGGCAGGAATAAAGAATACAGCGGTGAAGACGATAGAGGTGTCTGGAAATCAGGTACCAATACTGGCTATGGATTTTAAGTCTAAAGTATGTGAAGGGGATACTGTGACAGTAACATCCGACATAGGTATTAAAGACAATGTTTATACCTGGTATGTTAATGGTGTGAGAAGTAGTGTTACCGGGAATAAGTTACCTTTGGATGATATCAAAGGTACAAACCAGACCGTGAAAGTACTGGCAACAGCCAACAATGGCTGTGTGGGAGAACAGGAAGAAACGCACAATATCAATGCCCGGCCGGTTCTGGCTTGGAATCCGGTATTGCCTGGTGCTGTGGAGATTGGGGATGTGGTGCATGCGACTGCGGTTCCGGAATCTAAGACTGTCAATGATTATACTTACAAATGGGTAGGAACTCCGGCAGGAACTGCCAATAGAAATGTATATACCGTTACTCCTCAGAATGGAGATACGCAACTTAATTTTACGGTTGTAGCAACAGATAATACAACGAGTTGTAAATCTAAACCTCTGCCGGGAGAAGTGAAAGTAAATGCCATGGAACTGACACCTACCATTGTGATGGATGGTTTGGCCTGTGTCGGTGGTTCTGCAATATTGAAAGTAACAGACGTTATTGGGGAGTCGGGACCATTTACGTACGAATGGACAGAGACCGGTAAGACCACGGTATTGAGCACTACTAAAACCTTGATTGTAGATGTGAATTCAACTGCAGCTGTGGAGTATACAGTGAAAGTTCAGGTGCAGGGAGGAGATAAAAAAGGTGTTGCTGCCTGGACTGTTACCGGAGTGAACGGCAAGCTTGTGCCGAGAGCGATTGCCTGTGATGATATTACGATTCCGATTAATCAGTCGGCAGTATTGACAGCCAATGCTGTTGGTACGAAACCCTTTGCCTGGACCTGGGCTCCGGAGAGTGAATTGTTGTCGGCAGATGAAGTGAATTTGCAAAGTCCTTATACCAGAACTTTGAATCGTAATACGGAGTATAAAGTTTGGGTGAAAGATCAGACCGGTTGTGTCAGTAGGCCGGATCAGCTGAATGTCTTGATAAAAGGTAGTGATGCCCTGAATGTACAAATCATTCCGGATATGGAATTGTGTTTGGGAAATAATGTACAGTACCGGGCTGTTGTGACCAACAATTCCGGTTATCCGGCAACTGTTGCAACTTCCGAATGGAAATCAGTGAATGGTTTTGCAAAAACGGAACTTTTACAGGCTACTTATCAGGCACAGAAGGCAGGAACAGATACCATTGTTGTGGTTGTCAGCAACGGTTCGGTGACTGCTACAGCGAAGAAAATCATCCATATTAAACCTTTCACCGCACCGACACTGGATTTTGTGAATCTGGCCAATGTAGCGTGTGCCGGAGAAGAACTGGAGGTAAGGGCAAGTGTGGCTAATAAAGGTATTAACTGGTTTGTGAGCAAGGATAACGGAGCTCCGGTGCAAGCAAGTGGAACGACATACTCTTTTGCTTCAGCCGGTGAATATCAGATAAAAGTGGTCACTAATACTGAAAATTGTGTCTCCGATACTTTAACCAGGGGTATTATAATTGCTCCGGTTCCACAGGTTCTGGCAGTAAATATTGATTCTACCTGTAACCGGGCAAAAGTAGTGGCCGTTACCAGAGATGCTACGAAGTGGAAATGGAATGAGACAAATATAATCGGAGCTTGTGAGAACGGTATCGATAGTATCCGTTATTACAAAACGATTGAAATGAGTGAGAATTTCGCTGGTTCATTGGAAGCTTCGAATGATGCCGGATGTAAGAGTTCTGCGTTTGCCTATAATGGTGTGATCTATTCATTGCCGGTCATTACACTTAATCCGAGAACTTTGAGTGTCTATCCGAATACACAGGTGAATATTGCGGCGGCTTTATCTTTGAACAATCCTTATATTCTGGAATGGAATCCGAATGATTTGCTGGAATCCGGACAGGGAACGAAAAATATTACGACAAAACCCTTGGCGATGGCATCAGATCCCTATGAGTTTACTTTGGTAGCTAAAAATACCGGAGATGAGTCATGTCAAACGACTGCTACAGCTACTGTTGCAGTGGATGAAGAAGATTTCAAGGTAACCTTTGAAGCAGAGGAAGTTGAGGTTTGTCAGGGAGTTCAAAGAACTTTTAGAGTAGAGGCTCTGAATAATAAATATCCTCTGCCGGTAACCTATATTTTTACGTCCAATTATCCTGGATTTGCAAATAAGACTTCAACTGATAATTATGTAAGCAGTGTATTCAATACGGCCGGTACCTATGAAATATATGTTGAAGCCCGGAATACAAACCCATTGGGTTCGGATGTGCGGAAAGATACGATTACGGTTCAGGTAAACCCGGCTCCGGCTTTGAGCATTACTGCGCCGGCATTGGGAGGAATGTATTCATTGTGTGAATACAAAGGCGAGATTAAAGTGAATATGAATGCGACTGCAGGTACCGGAGAATGGACTCTTTATTATCGCCTGGATGAGGTTAAAAAGCAGGAAATTTTTGCTACAACCAGTCATGTCCTGACACTGACGACGGGCGGAGAATTTTATGCTGATTCGATTGTGGATAGTAAGGGATGTAAGAAGGATTATTCTGAAGATATGATTGGTTTTACCATTACTGATGATGTGCCGAGAATAGCCATGACCTCAACGGATCCTTATACGAAATGTAAGGGAAGTACTACTGATTTGAATATTCAGATTACAAATGCAGGTGCAGACTATTATCCGTTGAAACTGAATTATAAAGAAGGGCCTTCATTGAAAGAATTTGTATTTACAGATGCTTCAACGAAATTTGCATCAACTTATAAAGGTATTTATTCTTTAGATAGTATTACCTCTGAATCCAAAGGATGTACATATAGGTTGAAAGAGCATAATAAGGTAACCGTAAGTGAGTATGCTGAAAACGTTCCGGTATTGACTTTGACGGATAAGAGCGAGAAGAAGTTCTGTGAAGGAGGCTCTGTTTCGATTCCGGTAAATGTAACGGTAGGAAAGCCTGACTATACTATTACCTATACCTTGAACGGGGTTGAAAATACGCAACAATTGACTGCTGACGGTGATAATGCGATTACCGTTTCCGGCAATGGTCCGTTGGTGATTACGAAGTTTGCTGATGCCAATGGTTGTGGTACTTATACTGCCGGTGAAACGGTGGATATCACCAGAAGTGAAAAACCTGCACTGGCGATTACAACTTCGGATCGTTTGTTGTGTGGTGGTTCTTTGGATTTAGGTCTGAAATTCGACAAGGGAACAGCTCCTTATGTATTGTATTATTCCGTGGATGGTGGTAGCGTACAGACCAAGACGTTCAGTACAGATGACGGTTCGTTGAATAGCGATAAGAGCGCTGTTTGGAACATTGTTAACGAAGGGACAATCTCATTGACTAAAGTTGTGGATCAGACGGGTTGTGAGGTGAACGGTGATGAAATAACCGGCGGACCTGAGATTGTTGTGGATTCCTTCCGCTTGTATGCACGTCTGGATGCCAGTGATGCACAATGTGCTACTGCAGATGCGAAGTTAAGAATCGACTTTACAGGTACAAGCTGGGAACAGGTTATTGGTGGTGTTAAGATTGAATATGAATTTGAACCGATTAGCGGTAGTGGGGCGATTCCAACGTCGGTTACGAAGACCAAGGCTGAAGTGCAGAATGGCATTGAACTGGCTGGTTTGCAACAAGGAACTTACCGTTTGCTGAGAGTAACTGATTTGAAGGAAGGTTCAGGCGCAAGTTCATGTATAGGTATCCTGCCACAGACTGAGACTGAAAGAACGGTGACCGTTATCAAGGCTCCGGTGGTTGAAATTGACTCCATGGACTTTGCAATCCAGAGAGGAGAAACTTTTGTGCTGGGTATCAAGGATCTGAAGCCTGCAGAGTTCAATTATTCCTGGCAGCTGCTTCCCGGTGACTATACCGATGCTACAGCTCCGGATTACAAGATAAACGGAACTATGGGAACGGCAGATATGAAGTATGTATTGAAAGGAACCAATAAAGATGTAGCTTCCTGCTTCAGTACAGATACCATCAATGTCTATAAGATTCCGGAAGCTCCGACTTTGACTATCGATACAAACCGGACACGTTTGGATCTGATCCTGAAATGGACGACAGTTGAAGATAAGAAAATGATTTCAGGCTATCAGGTGATGTATAACAAGTGGGATGCCTATGCAATAGAAAGACCATATTCAGAAAAGCAAAGCTTTAATAATCTGGCAAATTCCGGAGAATTGCCTGCCGCTTCCCTGGATACACTGGAATTTTTCTACTTGAGAGCAATGCGTGAAATCAAAATTGGAGATCAGATACGGCAGTATTATTCGTTGAGTAGTGATACAGTGGGATACTATAAGTTTAAGATACAGTTGAATACAGCTTTAGCTAGTGATAATTTGATGCCAATTTTCTTTGATATATCGCAAGCCGGATATAGTAAGAGTGAAGATATAATAAAGCAATTGAAACCTATGGTTCCATATATATACAGATTTAAGTATCCGACGCAAGAATGGGAAGCATCATATGTCCGTCCCAATGGAGTACCTGTAGGTTCGTTTGATTTAGTTCCGGGTAGTTTATTGAAATTGAAGGCAAGTGCGGAAACGACCTTTATACAGTATGGTAAATTGCCTCCAAAATTCAATATTGAATTGATGAATAGTAATGTAAATATAACGAACTTAAATGAGACATTTATGCTGCTACAGCGTTTGGATTTGAAAGATGCTGGAAATTTCTTTAATGAATATGGAGATGTTCGCTATATATATTATTGGAATTTTTCACTTCAGGAATGGGTTTTTGCACAAAAGCGCCCCAATGGAGCTATACAAGGTAATTTTTCACTAAAACCGTTAATGCCTTTACAAATTTTATTGAAGGATGGATTTTCAAATATATTTTGGAAATAGAAATTATAAAGAACATTAATGGGCTATGGTATTAAATAAAGAGCATATTAAATTATGAAGAGGTTATTTGTAACAGGTTTGTTGCTGTTTATAATAAGAGTCGGTTTTTCTGCAAACCCTATGTATAATATAGAAGTCTATGTAGATGGAGCCGAGGTTAAAGATTGTACAAGTAGCTTGACAGCAAGTACCGTGAAATGGAAGATGACTAATGTTACAGCAGGAGTTTTTGTGGAAAGTTCTGAGATGAGTTCATCTTCATGGTACCTTGATCCGTGGGGAATGGATATGATTTCTTTGCCTACTTTTACTTTAAACTTACAAAAATTAGATGAGAAATCTCCTCTGAAAGGAGGGGAGAATATGCTTTTTGAAGTTGAAGTAATTAGTGGTCCTTATGCTGGTTATAAAGGTTCTGTGTCCTTTACTCAGAATTCTAATCATATGAATGATATGTTGGGTAGTGACGGAATAAATCTTGTTGCGCCGCCTAAGATGGAGATTTTAATATCTGCGTCGAATTTGACCTTGTGTCAGGGGGCGACTACCGGTAATACTTTAACGGCTACTGTAAAAAATGCCACCGGTATTACCTCTGTGAGTTGGAAGCGGGCTGACGGAAGCGCAATTCCGGGCTTGTCGGCTAGTGGTTTCACGGCAAATTTTTCCGGAGTGCCGGCAGGAGATTATCAGGTGGTGGCTACGGTTGGAGAAACGACTTCAGATGCTGTATCTGTGTCTGTAAAGGCGAGACCTGCCAAACCTGTGATTCAGTTGAACCCCAGCACAGTCTGTGTGGGAGACCAGGTTGTGGCCAGTGTACAGGGAGGCGGCGAGACTGGAGTTTCCTACACCTGGACACCTACGAATGCTTCCAAGACAAGTACTGCAACTTATACAGCTGCTAGCGCTGCGACAACTTATAGTGTTGTTCCTACCTTAGATGGTTGCCAGGGAGAAAAATCGAATGATGCACTTTTGACATTTAAGCCGGCTCTGGCTGTATCAGGAACAACTGAAATTCAATGTAAGGTTGATCATTATCAGGCTGTTGTCAAATTTACCGGAGATGGAGGGGGGACGATCAGGTGTTTCGAAGATTTAGCCTGTACGCAAGAGTTCGTTAATGCTCAATGGACTAGCAGAACCCAGGTGACATTACAGGATCTTACCTTGGGAGCGCATGATTTCTATTTTAAAGGAGATAATTCCTGTGGTGTGGTGCGTGTGACTGTGAACGATAATGGAAAATGTGTCTGTGGTGCGCATCTGGCAATTACAGGTGGGGGAGAATTTTGTGCAGGGGCTAAGGTTTCTGAAATTGTAGTGAAAGCAACCTTGACCAGTGAGTTTGAGCGTTGGACTGTAAAAGTGAAGGATCCGAACAACAGGCTGGTGCTGGATATTCAGGATGAGAGAAGTGATAAAGAATGGAGATTTACTCCGACAGAGTCCGGTTTATATACCATCACGGAATTTGTTGCTTATGATGCAGACAATCATAGTTGTGGGGAGATTACCGGTAATAGTAGTGTGCGGGTAACTATCAATCCGGCTCCGGTATTGAATTCGTTTACAGTTTCCAAGGCAGAAGGGTGTGCGGGAGAAGACCTGCAACTGGAGGCTGTCGCTTCTCAGGGAACACAACCTTATAAATACATTTGGAAAGGAGAGGGTGTGCCTGCCGCAGAGCAGACTATCAATACCGTGAATACGAAAATTGCTGCCGGTGATAAGAGTTATACAGTACAGATAAAAGATAGTAAGAATTGTGTGACAACAGTATCGGAAGCGAAACATGTGATCGGACACCAGGTGACGGTGTCGGCATCGGCTTTGGCTTCTACTGTAATCAATGGGGCTTCGACAACTTTGAATAGTTCGGCTACTTTTATTCCGATTACGGAATCTGCTGCTCGCTATGAATGGACACCTCAGGATAAGATTAACGGGGATAATACGGTTCAGAGTCCGAAAACCGTCAATCTCAGTGCGAGACAGAAATATGAAGTGGAAGTTTGGGATGATTTTGGTTGTTCCGGAAGGGGGGCTGTAACGATAAATGTTAGTGGTTCCCCGCTCGCAGTTACTGCTACCGGTGGAAGTGCATGCTATGGTTCTGAGTTGAAATTGAGTTGTGATCCCGAGGGTGGAAGCGGAGATGGTAACCCTACAAAATATACCTATAAGTGGATTCCGCAGGGACAATTGGTATTTGAGCGGACAGATGTTCAGGAGCCAGTTGTAGATGCCACAACACCTCCGGGAAAATACAAAGCCACTGTGCAGGTAAGTGATAATGTAAATACAGTCACTTCGGGAGAAGTAGAAGTTGAAGTGAAGGCTAAACCTGTATTAACACAACCGACGGCAAGTCCGAATAGCGGATTGAACTCTGTAACTTCAACCCTGAATGTTACAGTTACTCCTTCTGAAGCAGGAGTGGCATGGACTCCTTCAGAGAAGATAGTGAATGGCGTAACTAGTACGACAGCCACCACTGTGGCGTTGAAGGCCGATCAGACTTTCACTGTAAAAGCCTCTCTGAATGGTTGTTTTGATGAAAAGAGCGTGAAAGTTAGCGTGACGACTACGGATGTGGTTGTCGATGTAGAAGGGGCGCAGGGATGTGCCGGTGCAAATCTGGCTATAGAGGCAAATCCCCGGGGCGGTTCCGGAAATTACAGTTATCAATGGGGAACCAGTACGCCGGGAGGTGTGGTGTTGAGCAGTAATACAGCGAAGAGACCGACTATTCAGAACTCATCATCTCTGTCGGGAACCTACTCTATTCCGGTAACAGTAGATGATGGCGATGGACAAATAAAGGAAGGTGTCGCTGTTGTGAAGATTTTTGATGCAGTTAAAGCTGAGTCAACAGCTGTTTGTGACGGGGATAAATACGATGCAGTGATCACGGTGAAGAAAGGTGAAAAGCCGTTTACTCTGTACTCGGATGCTGCTGCTACGATAGTTGTGGAGAATGCTGTCTGGAATGCAGAGGGAGATGTTGTGACAGTTCCTGATCTGGCCAGTGGTTCTGCAAATACCTATTATCTGAAAGATAAAAATAATTGCAATACGGAACGGGTACAGATTACTGCTGATTGTTCCTGCGGAGCTCAGCTGGTCATGATTATGGGAAATAAAGTTTGTGCTTCTTCCAATAAAGACATTGAGATTATCTTGCAAGCTAGCGGAGGAGAATCTTATTCTTTTGACCTTGTAAATGTGGAATTGGGTAAGAAGGTGCTGGAGGTGAAGAACGAAACTGCTTCTGAATGGGTTTATCCGGTGAGCTATGCTGATCGTGGAAAATATCGGGTGGATAATTTTGAGGCGGTAACGGCTGCTTCCAAACCTGGAACCTGTCAAGGAAATGTAACTCCGGCTGAAATCGATATTCAGTTCCATCCGACTCCGAGAGTAGATGCTGGTCCGGACCTGAAAGTCTGCGGTACAGAAATGGTGACATTACAAGCCAATGGAGATGCAGGTCTGGTATTTACGTGGGATAAGGATGTCTTAGATGGGGAACCCTTTACGCCGGTAATGGGCGTACCTACCATATATACTGTTACGGCTACCGATGCCAATGGCTGTACCAATACCGATCAGGTTGAAGTGATGGCTAATCCGAAACCAACTGTTTCTGCAATGGCTACGCCGAATGTGGTTTGTAGAGGAGAGGTGGTAAACTTGAGTAGTAACGGGGATGCCGATACTTATACCTGGGATAACGGAGGACAGGATGGACCTAATAATATGCCGGAAACTACGACTAAATATACGGTGACGGGAACGAGTACTATGACAGAGTGTAGCGATACAGCCTCCGTAATTGTAATCGTGAATATGCCGGCAGAGATTGTGGAGAAGCCGAAGGACAGGACGATTGCTATCGGGAAGGATGTAACATATAAAGTGAAAGCTATTGGAAATGATCTCACCTATTCTTGGGAGTGGTGGAATCCGGCTACCAATGTGTGGACATCATTTACCGATAATTCGGTCTCTTCGCCGAAAGTGAGCGGTTCTGATTCGACTGAGCTTGTGTTGAAAGAAGTTCCGGAATCTTGGGACGGGCGGAAAGTGAAATGTGTTGTAACCGGATCTTGTGGTATGCCGGTAGAAGCAGAAGCGAACTTGTGGGTGAAAGAGTGCTTTGATATTACTGTCGATTTGCAGATGCTGAGTGGCATCCGTCCGGAAACAACACCGGGTTCGGCCATTGACGGATGGTATTGTAAAGGTAATAAGATTGCCTTGAAGGCTGTGATTGCTTTGGCGGATCCGGAGTATGGAACGGTAGCCAATCCGCATTTTACCTGGTCGATAGATGGTTTGCCGGCAGAGAAAGTGATTGAAAGTGATTCTTCTGTATTGAGCTGGATTCCGGAATACTATGAGGATGATATTGTGATCCGGGTATGTGCGTACAGTGACGGAGCCTGTGATGAAGTTTGTTCCCGTTACCTGCGTCTGAAAGCCCGGACTCCGGATGATGTGAAGTTACAGATAGTTACTTCTGCTGATCCCGACCGGAGATTCTGTCCGGGAGATACGATCGACTTTGCTGTGGCTTTGAAAAATGAAGGCCAGAATATAGATATACACTGGTATCGCGATATTTTCGACAGGGGAACCGGTAGGAACAAGACTTTTGTCATGGATCAGAAAGATACCTGGATCAAGGCTGTGTATGTGCCTTCGGCAGAGCAATGTGTAGAGAATGTTGTTTGTGATTCGGCTTTCCTTCAGGTGAAAGAGTATGTTTATCCGAACTTGAGGATTGAGAACAATATCGGGGATACCATTGCTTGTCAGGGAGATAGCCTGCTCTTCAGGGCGGTTTGGAGCGATGCAGGTGCTAATCCGCTGCTGAGCTGGAGACAGGATATCTGGGACAGAGGTTATGGAGAGTATGCTCTGATCGGATTGCAGGATAAGGATACCTGGGTAGAATGTCGTCTGACTCCGGGCAATGACGTCTGTTTTGACGGACCCGTGCTGAGAGATACAATGGTGATCAGAGTCAGGGAGGCTGGAACGGTGACTATTACTGCCGATATGGAAGATAAGTTGCAGGGGGATCTGCTGACCTTTATCTCAGAGGTAAAGGGAATGACGGGTAGCTGGGAATATTCCTGGTATGTCAATACGAATATGACTTCCTGTGTTGAGAAGGATTATAGCACGGATGTCCTGAAACAGGGAGATGTTGTTCAATGTGCTATCAATGGGTATCAGGTATGCCAGAATAAGGTGTTCTCCAATGAGATTGTTGTGGATTATGTCAATGGGGTTGAGCGGGATACAATGCTTTATATCTATCAGAATGAGATTGTGCAGGATATGGATATGGCCAAGCCTTGCGATATTGGAGCCAATGTCGTCTTTATGATAGAAACGCAAGCGGGTTACGGAACGTCGACCATTACTCCGGATGGTAAATTTACGTACATTCCGAATCCGGGCTTCGTGGGTACCGACCTTGTAAAATACGTTATCCGCAACAGGAGCGATAAGGTGGTGATAGCTGAAGGATATATTTACATTACGGTGAAGAATAATGCCCGCTTTCTGGTTCCGAATATTATTACGCCTAACGATGATGGATTGAATGATACCTGGAAATTGGACTTCCTGGCTGATTATCCGAATCATATCATTACAATTTTTGACCGGAGCGGACGGATTGTATTTGAAGGACGGAAATATCAGAACGATTGGGATGGTACGGGTGTGGCCAAGGGTGGCTATGTGGCACGGATCAATCTGGTGAACGGTGTTTATACCTACGTGATAGACCTGGGAGATAAAGATAAAACAGTATTGAAATCATGGATAGAGATCCGGGCTAACCTGAATAGAAGAAATTACAGATAGGGAGACTGGGTATGCTGAAATACTCTGAAGTTCGGGTATTCGGATGTTTACCGGATATCCGGACTTTTGGAGGATAAATGAAGGGATAATAAATTTAGGATTATGAAGTTTTTTTTGACTTTGATTTTATTGTTAGTGGCTGGTTGGGGATCGGCTCAGAATAGCATTTTGAATTTCACGGATTACGGGCTTGCCCAGCCTTTGATCAATCCGGCTGCCATGGGACTTGAAGATGGTGCCAATGGGGTGTTGTTATACCGTAGCCGTTTTGAAAAATCGGAGTTCTGGCCGTCAACAGGGGCTTTTAATATCAATTCTATGATTCCCAATAAAAATTTGGGAGGGGGATTATCCCTTATTTATGATAAGTATGGACCGTATCAGAAGTTATATGCGTATCTGGCCGGAACATACAGACTGAAAATAAATGAAGGAAAATGGTTGTATTTCGGTTTGCAGGTGGGGCTCAACTATGTGACAAACTCCAACGATTATATTGTTCATGATCCGGAAACTATATTTACCGATAATTATAGCCAACCCAATTTTGGGTTTGGATTACATTTCAAGGCTGATAACTATTTTTTAGGACTTTCCGTTCCGGAATTCCGGTTTAATACAGTGGATGAGAATGGTGAGAGAATCAGTGAGACGGTGTCTGAAATGATGAAGATATATGTCTATGGAGGCTTCCGCTTCAAGATCAAGGAAACGACTTCACTAATGCCTTATACTTATATCACTTACAGTGAATATGAAGAGATGAAGATGGATCTGGGGGCGAAACTGATGCTGAGGGAAGCTTTTGAGTTTGGGGTTCAGTACCGTACCAAAGAGTCGTTTGCTGCAATGCTCCGGGTGAAATTAGTTGATGGTGTGTGGATGGGCTATTCTTTTGAGGGTAATAATTCCCGGGTGGATAATAAATTCAATAGTGTACAGGAAATCGGACTGACCTTCCATTTTGGAAAGAAAGGCAAGAGCTCTTCCTCCTCTTCAGGGGAGAAATACGATGATAATATCAATTCTATCCGTTATTTTTAAGAGATCAGAAGTATGAAATTAATAATGACGCTGTCCGCTTTTCTTTTATTTTCGTCTGTGCTCTGGGCGCAGACCAAGGCAGACCGGCTGTTTGAACGGGGGGATTATATGGAGGCTTTGAAGGCTTACCAAAAGGAGTTGGAGATGGCAGGAAATCAGGAAACAGAGAAAAGCGACCTGTTGAAAATGCGGGTAGCCAATTGTTTGTTTCATTTGAATGATGTGGTCCGGGCAGGACAGGTCTACCGGAATGTGAATCCGGATTTGATGGGTGCAGAGGATTTGGCCTATTATGCGATTACCCTGATCCATTCCGGGGAATATGATAAAGCTGCAGAACAGGTGGAACTGGCAGAGTCGTTGGGGGCTGACCCTACTTTGATGGACCGCCTGAGAGCATCCTGTGAGTTTGCTAAAGAGATTGCCCAGGAAAAACCGTTGTATACCGCCAACAAAACAAAAATTGAATTTTCCGGCTTTTCTGCTGGTGTCACCTATTATAAAGGAAGAAGCATTATCCTGGCTGCTCCCGGAAATGGGGATGAGGCTGTGACAGATAGCCGGGGATATAAGGTGACCCGCCTGTTTAATGCTGTGTTTACCGGAGACGGAACCAGCGGACGGCTGATCCCCTTTGCTAATGAACTAGCCGATAAATATCACATCGGAGCAGTAACATTCAATAAGGATTATACCCGGATTTATTATACCCGTACCATATTGAAGAAGGACGGTACAAGTATTCTGAAATTGATGACGGCTGAGGAGAGTGGAGGTAAATGGGTAAATATACAGGAACTGAACATCAATTCTGATGATTATTCCTGTGCCCACCCTTGTCTGTTCAGGGATTCGCTGCTGTTTTTTGTATCGGATATGCCAGGAGGAATGGGAGGAAAAGATCTTTATGTGACGACAGTGAAGGGAGCGGAATGCGGAGAAATACAAAATCTGGGAGAGACTATCAATACAGGCTTCGATGAATTGTTCCCTTTTGTTTCGGAGGATGGAAAACTCTATTTTGCCTCAAACGGACATGTTGGATTAGGAGGGTTGGATGTTTTTGTTTCCGGATTACAGCCGGACGGAAGCTGGACTACTCCGCGGAATATGGGACGGCCGATCAATTCGTCTATGGATGATTTTGCTTTGGTATTCCGGGAT
>CAJMQA010000060.1 GCA_905215395.1 uncultured bacterium
GGCGCTGTAATAGCAGTGGGCGGGGGAAGCATGAAATAGCAATAAGCAGGATAAAAAGAGGAGTGTTTTCATAGCCGTGATTAAAATTTATAAATAATAGAATGAGACTGTGCGTTATTAGCCTGGAATACTCTTATGAAATTCCGGCCTGTTATTTTATCGATGGCTTGTTGCGGGTAACCGCGCTTCTTTAGCAGGGAGATGAGGCGGGGAATGTCTGCGATATTCTTCATTCCGGCAGGTAAAGCCTGAATACCATCGAAATCCGAACCCAAGCCAACATGATCTATTCCGGCTACAGAGACGATATGGTCAATGTGATCGACTACAGCTTCCAGGGAAGGAGCCGGAACATCTCGGATTTGTTGATATATATTTTCTAATAATGGGCTATATATATCCGGGGTGTGTTTGTATTTTTGCCGGTACTCATCCCGGAGTTGCCGGAGTGGAAGTATTTTTTTCCAATAGGAAATATCGAGAAATGCAGGGGAGAAGCATACCTGAACAACCCCTCCCTGTTGCCCGATGGCTTTAATGATATCGTCCGGCATATTCCGTGGAATGTCACAGATCGCTCGGCAGCAGGAATGGGAGGCGATGACAGGTAAGGTTGAAAGAGTCAGTACTTCCCTGCAGGTGTCGTCTGAGGCATGCGATAAATCGATCATGATACCTAGTTGGTTCATTTCATGTACCATTTTTTTTCCTTCCTGGCTCAGTCCTTTCCATCTCCTTTCTCCGTCTGTTGAAGAATCGCACAATTCATTATTCTGTTGGTGGGTTAAAGTAATGTACCGGACTCCCAGACGATGGAAAATTTTCAGCAGAGAAGGATCTGCACGTATCGGACTTCCGTTTTCCATACCGATTAAGACTGATTGTTTTTTATTGGCTTTATTGATTAGTATGTCCTCTGGTGAGCAGGCTAGTTTTACATTATTGCTATTCTGCTCTAAAGATTGGTATACGGCCTCTAGTAAACGGAAAGCTTGTAGGGTAGACGAATCGGATTCCATAGAGTTTGCTGTGAACAATGCAAAGAAGATTGCATCTACTTTTCCTTTTTGCATCCGGACATAATCCAGATGTCCGTCCTGAGATTCTTTTCCGAGATCAATACCCTCCAGCAAACGCAAAGGACTGTCTGCATGAGTATCAATAATAATACTGTCCATATTCATAATTAAAGTAAAATATCTTTGTTTTTCTGTATGATCTTTCCATCTACTTCAATGGTAGGATTCCACATGATCAGGTCGTAATGCATGGGAGCCTTTATTTCACCCCCTAAAGTGACACTGGTACCTATACCGATATGTATTGTCCCGATAATTCCTTCGTCTTCCAGCATATTACCGCTTAAACGGGCTTCGGGATTCAGGCCTACTCCCAATTCTGCTACATTGAAGCAGTTGATATCGTTATAGGAATCCAATCTGGATTTGAGAAAACGGGCTTGCTCTCCCCCCTCCATGGTGATAATTCTGCCCTTTCTGACTTCACAATGGATGGGTTCCCGCAGAATGCCGATCCCCAGATAGGGAACACAGGCATCAATGACCAGTTTTCCTGATGCAGTGCCGGTGACAGGTACTACATTTACTTCGATATCCGGGACAGGTGCCAGTTCGCCCGGTTCAGGGACGTTGGTCAGAACATTGGCTTTGCGCCCTTCGATTGAAAAACGGAGATCAGTTCCCAGAGGAGAAGTCAAATGTATCTCACTACCTGCGGTGAAAGCATCTCCGACTTTGTAGCAAATGGGAATTTGGGTTTGAAAATCTGTTTTTAATAAGGCATTACTCAGAAGGATATTTTCATTATAGGCTGTCATTAAAATGGCTCTGGCACCTTTTTTTAATGCAGATTTTATTGCATTTGTATGTGTAATTGATTTGCTGACGGGTGAGAAGATTACATCTGCTTCGGACATGGCTGCAGCAATAGCGTCTTCCGGTTCCTGACCGTCTTTTTCCCGGGGAAGCATAGTGCAAATGACAATTTTTCCGCCTGCTGCATAAATTGTAGCAGCCAATTGTTGTGCAATATCACACATTTGGAAGTCAGTTACAATGACGACCTTTTCACCTGGTTTTACTCTGGCATTGGTGTGAACCAGTTTTTCGAAGCTGGGTGCTAATAGAATATTTTTCATAGATATTCAAATTTTAACAGGATGAGTGGTTTATTATATAATGTTAACAAATATAAAAAAATGAAGAGGTTAAATCAAGGTTTTAATTGTTATAATTTAATTATTTGTTAAATGTTCAGAAATATTCAGAAACATTCTGATTTGAAATAGAGCGGGAAAGTTTGAAAATCATTGGTAAAACAACACCTGAGCTTTGCGGTTTTTTCTTAGCAGGCATCATCTTCTGAATTTTCCGCAATGCAATATTATAACGATATAAACTGAGGATCCGATTCAGCCGATCAGACAAGGACGGTTCCGGAAATGATTTTTAAGGGATTCTTTGGAGATTTTTTCCCGGGCTAATAGGATGGGGAGACAGTAAGATGTAGTATCCGGGCCTTTGATCAGTGCTAATGCAGAGATCGGATCCCCTTCTTTTTTATAAGTGATGAAACTTTCAAGAATGAGGTGTGTCGGATTATTTTTAGGAGTTTCCAGATGAAGATGCAGGACTTTTTTATCCGCATAGCTTATGTTACCACAAAGCAGGTGTTCAGAGAGTTGAACAGAAACTGTACCATTGGTGTTAATGTTGAGAGAGGTCTCCTGTATCTCTGGATTTGTGCCAGGAAACCAGCAATGGTAGATTCCGGTGATTCCTTCCGGAAGGAAAGAAACAGGTAATTCATCCAGTGATCCCGGTGTAATGGTTTCTGTGGTGTGATTAGAATTTTTCAGCCATATTTCAATCCTTGGATCGGTTTCTGTTTCCAGTCTTTGAAGAGCTGTTGTTTCGTTCTCTGCTTTTAATAAAAGAAGTTTGCCTGAAGTCGGGAAACCGTCTCTTTTTACAGAATTATAGGTGCCGAGCAGAATAGGACGTCCGTATTTTACTGTTCCTGAGAACAAGCTGAACAGAGATTTTACAGGAGTAGATTCTCCTTGCTTTTCAGTGAGTATAAAAGTATGATTTTCGATCACCTCATAGCTTCCTTTCCATTCTGAGCGTGTCAGAGTAGGGTCTGCATAGGTGAGTTCTGTACGTTGTTTATTGATAATTTTCAGAATTCCCTTGGCTGCTTTCCCTTTTCTGCTGGAATAATAGTAAAGATTATACAGTATCTCATCTTTGATAACCGGAGTCTGTACAATACCTGTGTCCTGGAGCTTTACAAAGGTTCCCTTATCCGCTGCATATTCTAGCTTATATTCGGATAAAATCAGACTCAGTAGTTCTGTCCGCGTTTTGTTTTCAATGATTTTTTGAGGATAGGATTTGTAATTTTTAGCCTTACTGAGTGAAGTATAATGAATACGTTCTCCGATTTCAGTCTGATTAATTTTTTGATCTTTCAGATAATTGATCAATTTATTCAGAATTTCAGCCGCTTCTTTAGAGGTTAGGTTTTCCATTTCCGAATTTTTTGAATTTGACAATCAAATATAGGTATTATTGTTGAAAAAACGTGAAATATGGGCCCGATAACTGTTTTTGGAGAAAAATGCCTATTTTTGTGATCAGTTAATCAGAATGAATTTATGTTCCGGAAGTCCAATCTCATTGTTGTCGGTTTTTTATTGTTGCTGGTTTTTGCGCTGGCTGTTTGGCTGGTGGGGCGGCAGATTGATACAACTGTCAATGATATGCATCGTTCTATGGTGCGGGAACTGGGACAATACCGCTCGGAACTGATCCAGCAGGATTTTAAGAAAACCGGGGAATTGGAAACGCGCTTCCGGGATTTTCTGGAGGAGAAGGGATATGATAAGAAAGAGTTGACCGAATTGCTGGCAGTACTGGTGAAACTGGACGAAAAAGTTAGCAGGGGATGGTTTACTACTGGGAAGGATACTGTTGTTTGTACAGATTCTACCTGTGAAATACAGGTTGCGCTGCCGGATTTAATGGTGGAAAAAAGCCGGAGTTGTTTATACCGTATGGATAGTATTTGTTACTGGACCTTATGTGGGCATAGCCAGGGGGTTACTTATGGGTTTGATATAAGCTTGGACGATTTGCATACTTATTTCTCGCATTTGATTCCGGCACGCAGAAATTATGCATATATTCTTAATGCAGATGGCATATTGATTGCACATCCCGATGAAAGGCTGATCGGTAAAGAAGCAGAAGACTCATTGGATTTGATTCATTTGCATAAAGTATTGCAGGGTGAAAGAAATATCCAGGTATCCGGATTTTCACGTTTCCTGCTGTTACCTGTAGAAAAATTGTATTATCCCATAACTGCCGGGACTGAAACCTGGGTGGTGGTCGTGAATGTGGTGCAATTGGACAACGAGGAGTCGATGACGTATTTTCATCGTCATACCTTGTTTATTGTCATTGTAACGGTGTTGATATTCTGTATATTGCTTGCCTATTCGCAGTATAAGTGGAGAAAGGAATATGATCTCCGTAAAAAGGCAGAACAGGAAGCTATGCGCTTGAATATGCAGCAGTTGAAAAATCAGCTGAATCCTCATTTTTTATTTAATTCACTGAATTCGCTGAGCGTATTGATTGGAACTGATCAAGAACTGGCCAGAAAATTTGTACTTGAACTCTCGAAGGTATATCGTTATGTGCTGGAGAAGCGGAATGAGAATCTGGTTTCAGTGAAAGAAGAACTGGACTTCACCCGTCACTATTATTTTTTGCAAAAAATACGTTTCGGAGAACAGCTGAATTTACAGATAGCAGATGGTCTGGAAGAATTGCCCGGAAAAATACCGGTGATGAGCCTGCAATTGCTGTTTGAGAATGCTGTCAAACATAACGAGATTACCCGCCAGTTCCCACTGAATATCTCTATTACCGGCGATGGAGAAGATTTGATTGTTCAGAACACCTTCTCTCCGCGGACTGATGTTACTGTAGATTCTGTGGGAGTGGGCCTGAAGAGTATATCGGAAATTTATTCCTACTATGCCGTTTCTCAGCGTTTTAATTATCGCGTGGAGAATGGAAAATTTATTGTTCGCTTACCTATTCTAAAGGTTTAAAAATTCATTCCCCTTTTTCATGGTTTCACTCCCTTATTTAGGGTGTTCATTTCTGTTTTCTTTTGATTCTCGCAACTTTCTGGTAATATTGTATAATGCATAAATATCGACATGATGTGAATAACTATTGGATAAACAGATATAACTTAATTAATCTTATATACGAAACAAATGAAAATCAAAATTACTTTAACAGCCGCTTTACTTCTATTGATTTTTATCGGTCAGGGACCGGAGGCTTATGCCTGGGGAAAGAAAAGAAAAGCTGCTAAAACTGCTGATACACTGGCAGTGAAAAAGAATCGTTACGATGAATTGATAAAGAAAGCAAAGACTCGGGAAGGATTATTCCGCATCCATCAGGTTGAGAACGATTGGTATTTTGAAATTAATGATTCCCTGATGAACCGGGATTTGCTGATTGTCAATAAAGTGTCGGGAGTTCCTTATGAATTGAATGATGCCGGATTGAATAAAGGCATGGCTTATGAGGATAAATTGATTCGGTTTCATAAAGATACAGTTTTAAAAAAGGTGTGGGTGACAACGTGGAATCCCCGTGTCAGTGTGCCCGAAGGGGATGCAATTGCCCGTTCGGTAAAGGATAACTATCGGGAAGCTGTGATTGAACAGTTTCCGATAGAGTCCTGGAATAATGATTCTACAGCGGTATTGATCAAAGTCAATA
Source organism: uncultured bacterium (assembly GCA_905215395.1). Classification (GTDB taxonomy): domain Bacteria; phylum Bacteroidota; class Bacteroidia; order Bacteroidales; family Marinifilaceae; genus Odoribacter. Next base: position 5,835 of record CAJMQA010000060.1, read on the forward strand.
AAGTGTTTGACGGAAGTGAAAAGAGCTTCAACGATCTGTATAACAGTATTTCCTTGGGAGCATCTGTGAAAAAGGACCTTTCCCGTATCGGAGGGATGAAAGCTTTTCCGGAGAATATTGTGGTAAAGGCGTTTTTGACAACACAGATCACTGAAGGACATGAATCTGTGCCTTTGACTGTTGAGACTACAACGAATATTATTTTATTACCTGAAAAACCGATGACTCCGCGCTTCGCAGATAAACGGGTCGGTTTTTTTACAACTCCGCACTATTATTTTAATGATCAGCAGCAGGCTGTTGAACAACGGGAATTGGTGCACCGTTGGCGGTTGGAGCCTAAGCCTGAGGATGTGGAGAAATACAAACGGGGTGAGTTGGTTGAACCTGTAAAACCTATTGTTTTCTATATTGATCCGGCAACTCCCAGACAGTGGAGAGAGGCTATCAAGGCTGGGGTATTTGATTGGCAGGTTGCTTTTGAGGCGGCAGGATTTAAAAATGCCATTGTTGCTAAAGATGCACCTGTGGGTGATCCCGATTTTGATATTGACGATTCCCGTTATTCGGTTATTACTTATGCGGCTTCCCAGCAGGCGAATGCAATGGGACCATCCGTAGTGGATCCCCGTTCGGGAGAGATTATTGAAGCCGATGTAGTCTGGTGGCACAATGTGATGACTTTATTGCATACCTGGATGCGGGTACAGACAGCTCCCATTGATCCTCGTGCGCGAACCAATAAATTTGAAGATGAATATATGGCCAGTGCCATCCGTTTTGTATCCTCACATGAAGTAGGACATACTTTCGGACTGAAACACAATATGGGAGCTTCTTCCTCTTTTCCTGTAGATTCTCTGCGTTCGAAGACTTTTACGGCTAAGATGGGAGGTACTGCCAGTTCCATTATGGATTATGCCCGTTTTAACTATGTGGCGCAACCGGAAGATGGGGTAGAATGTATTACTCCGGAAATAGGTATCTATGATAAATTTGCCATCAATTGGGCATATCGCTGGCTGGATGTAAAAGATCCGCATGAAGAATTGCCTATCCTGAACCGTTGGATTACAGAACATTCGGACGATAAAATGTATTGGTATGGGGAACAGCAAGATCCGCGGGATCCGATAGATCCCCGTTCCCTGGACGAAGATCTGGGAGATGATGTCATCAAGGCCAATCGTTATGGTATACAGAATCTGAAACGTATTGTGCCCAATATTATCCGGTGGACGGAAGAAGATGGGGAGGATTTTATGGAGGCCGGAAAGCTGCTGATGGCTGTTATCAATCAATGGAAGATGTATGCAGGTCATGTGACAGCAAATGTGGGAGGTTTTTACATCAACAATCCGGTAAAAGGCGAGAGTTTTGACCGTTATATCCCGGTGGAGAAAGAAAAACAGAAAGAAGCTGTAAAATATTTGTCAGAAGAGGTATTTGTCGTGCCGGAATGGTTATTTGGGGCAGAGGTTTGGAAGAAAAGCTATCCGGTTCGGAATTCTCCGGCTGGTGAAATGGAATACTCTCCCTACAATACGGCCCGGGAGTTACAGTATGCCTGTTTTTATGACCTGATGAAAGATGACCGGTTGATGCGGATGTACGAGGCTGAAGCTATGAAAGGTAAGAAAGAGGTGTATACCCCGGAAGAGATGTTTACAGATTTGTATAAGACGGTATTCAAAGGTTCTATACAGGGACGTAACTTGTCACTTTTTGAGCGTATGACACAGAAAAATTATCTGGATGCCATTATTGTGAGCTCCAATAAAGCGGTAGAGAAGACGACTAAAAAAGCTTTACATTCTGTGAACTGCTGTAATTTCGCAGCCCGTCAGGCGGCCTTTGCCTTACCGGAACACGAAGACATACAACTCCGGAACCTTCAATTTACTTCTATGGGAAGAGTTTCAGAAGCTGTATCGGTGAAACGCGGAGCACTACTCCATGCATTACGGCTGGCAGAAAAGAACCGGAATACCGGAAATGTGGAGACACGTCAACATTACGAAGATGTAATAATAAGAATAAAAGAGGCTCTGAACATGAGATGACCTGGGAGTCATGACGAATAATAAGTTATAGATGAAAAACGTGGATGAATATTAAGATGAGAAAACTGTTTATACTTTTAACCTTGTGTTTGCCTTTGTTGGCAACGGCACAGAATATGCGGAAGATCAGCGGAAAGGTCTTGGAGGCTGCTACCGGTGAACCTCTTCCGGGTGCTACAGTATTTATTGACCCGAATGCCCCTGAGGCTAAGGAATATAATCCGGCGGGTACGGTAACGGATGTAAACGGGCATTTTGAACTGATCCTGCCTGCTTCGATAAAATATGTAGTGGTGAGTTTTATCGGATATGAAGCTTTAAAACTGGATATTACCGGCAAAACAGAATTCACAGTACATTTGAAAGAAGAATTGAAACAGTTGGATGAGGTAATAGTTACCGGATATCAGAAGATAGAAAAGCGGAAACTGACCTCTGCTATAACGACAGTTAAAACTGAAGATATAAAAAGTATAGGGGTACCGACTATTGACCAGATGCTGGAAGGACAGGTGGCCGGAATGATGGTGACTCCTACCAATGGTGCTCCGGGAGCTCCTGCCAAAATGCGTGTACGTAGTACTGTTTCATTGAGTGGTAGTACTGACCCCCTCTGGGTATTGGATGGTGTGATTCTGGAAGGGAATGATATTCCGAAAGATTTCGGGGATAAAGATAATATTGATAATCTTTACAATACCTCTATTGCAGGTGTTAACCCTGCCGATATCGAGGATATTACCATTCTGAAAGATGCTGCAGCAACAGCTATTTACGGGGCACGTGCTGCGAACGGGGTAATTGTTGTGACGACCAAGAAAGGGGCTAAAGGGAAGATGCGGGTAAATGCTTCGGCTTCCCTTTTCGTGACAACGCGTCCTGATCTGGGGAAATTGAATCTGATGAATGCTTCCGAGAAAGTGGACTTTGAACTGGGATTAGCTTCCCGTCCCGATTTCGGATACAGGAGTTATAAGGGCGGGGTATCCCGGATTCTTACCGGAGCCAATGAGTTGGATGCTTTTCAAAATGGAGGATTCGGCGCTTTGACTGCCGATACCCGGAATTCTATCAATATGTTGAGAAATCAGGGAGCTGATTGGGAAAAAGAGGTATATCAGAATGCATTGAACCAACAGTATAACCTGAGTTTTTCCGGTGGTTCTGACCAGGCGGCTTATTATTTCTCTGCCGGATATTTCAATGAAGAAGGAACTACCATCGGAACCGGATTTGAACGTTTCAATGTAACCCTGAAAACAGATTTTAATCTGTTGGATAATCTGAAATTGGGGGTTGCTATGTTTGTCAACCAGAATACCCGTAAAAGCTATATTACCGATACGGATGCATTTACCAATCCTGCGAATTATACCCGTTCCGTGAATCCTTACCGGGAGATTTATGATGAGAACGGGGATTATATCTATGACAAAGATATTGAAGGATATTCGGGCGAGGATCTGGATTTTAACCTGATCGAGGAAAGGGAAAATACGCATTATTCCATGAAAAGCCTTTCGCTCAGACCTATGCTTACTCTGGATTACAAACCTGCTTCCTGGCTGAAATTGTCGACTCAGTTTTCTATGCAACTGGATCGGGATAAAACTGAGAAGATGGCAGAGAAGGATACTTATTATGTGCGGAAATACCGTGAGTCAACTCGTTATTACGACAAAGGATACAAGTATTTTCTGCCTGATGGAGGGATCATACAGAACTGGAATAATGATATGAATCAATATCAGTGGAAATTACAAGGTGAATTTGCAAAAACATTTGCTGAGAAACACGATGTGGATGTGATGGCAGGTATGGAAATGCGTGGAAGTAAAGCCACTAATATACACACCAAGGGATTTGGTTATGATCCCAAAGCCTTGACTACAGTAGGAATTGTCTTCCCTTCGCAGGCTACAGATGCGGCAGACAACGATGTGTTCCGCCAGTATAAGAAACAGATGTCGGAGGATCGCTTTCTTTCATATTATATGACTGCATCATATACTTATGACAACCGGTACACCTTTTTCGGAAGCCTTCGTTATGACGGTTCCAATTTGTTCGGAGTTTCACGTAAGTATAAATATCTGCCTTTATGGGCGGTTTCCGGTGCCTGGAATATCAATCGGGAAAGCTTTATGCAGGATGCTGATTGGTTGTCCAATTTAAAATTGCGTTTTTCCTATGGTATTCAGGGAAATGTAGATAAAAATACATCGCCTGCTATCGTGGGAAGTTGGGGAAATGCTACAATTCTGCCAGGTGTAAGTGAACCGACTATTGATGTCTCTTCACCGCCTAACCAGAATTTGCGCTGGGAAAAAACTGCCAATTGGAATGCCGGACTTGATATGGGAATTTTGAAAAACCGGATTTCATTTAGTATTGACGGATATTATCGGCGTAGCAGTGATCTGATTGGTTTGCGGACTTTGCCCTCGGAAAACGGATTCGGTTCAACAACTATGAACTGGGCGCAGTTAACTAATAAAGGTTTTGAGTTTTCACTGTCAACTGTCAATGTGAAGACCCGTAATTTTCGTTGGGTGATGGACTTCAATATTGCACATAATAAGAGTAATATTGATAGGATAAAAGTGCGTGATGGAGATTATATGCCTTCCCGGGAAGGGTATTCGGTAGGGGCTAAGTTTGCATTAAAAACGGCAGGTTTGGATGAAAAAGGTATACCTATGTTCTGGAAAGGAGATCAGAAGGTGGCTTTTAATGATTTCTTTGATATTCAATATTCCGATCTGGGATTTATGGTATTTGTATCCGGAAGTAATCTTTCAACGGATGAATTCAGAAAATTGTTTACCTATATCGGAACGGATGAACCGAAATTTACCGGTGGTTTTATCAATCGTTTTTACTATAAGAATTTTGACTTGACCGTATCGACTAGTTTTATTCTGAAGCAGACTGTACAGGAAACTCCCTTTTATAGTCCGACAAGAGTATCTCCCGGCTTAAATTATTCCCGGCGGATGATGGACGTGTGGTCGCCCGAAAATCCGAACGGAAAATATCCGGCAATCTTAGGAGAAACGACCGAAGGGTATATGAATCTGGCTTATCAGTGGCTGGATGGCGGTGATCCTGCCAATACTTTCCGGAATTATGATATCTGGTATAAAGAGAGGAGCTACTTGCGGGTGAATAGTATCCGTTTGGGCTATACTTTACCGGAGAGCCTGACAAAGAAATTGCGTCTTGCCAATGCAAGAATTAGTTTTGAAAGCCGTAATCCTTTTGTATTCGGAACCAGTTATAAGGGCTATTTTGATCCGGAAAGTTACGGAAATATCTATGCACAGCCACAGCCTAAAACATTTTCATGTGGTTTGGATCTGACTTTTTAATGAATGAATAATAACAACCGAAGATGAAACGAATATATATTTTGTTATTGTCAGCTTTGACTCTGGGGGCGACATCGTGCAATTATTTGGATGTGACTCCTCCCGGAAAAGTGATTCCTACGAAGGTGAGTGAATACCGGGCATTGATGACCTCTGCGTATCAGGCTTATCCAAAGTTTAAACATTTGTTAAGTGTCCGCTCAGATGAGGTATTTCCTCTGAAAGACAAGGAGTTGGCTTATGACTATTATCTCGATATTGCCACCTGGAATGATGTAAATCCGAATACACAGACTACTTCTTTTCCCTGGGAATCGGTTTACAAGGTTATCTTCTATGCCAATACAGTGATCGACGGAGTTATGGGAGCTGAGGTGGACAACAGGGAGGATCCGAAAGAACAGATTATGGCTGAGGCGCTGACGATGCGCGCCTTTGCCCATTTTGAATTGCTGAATTTGTACGGAAAACCTTATAATGCAGCTACGGCAGCCATGGACAAAGGAATTCCATTGGCTACCCGTATCGATATAGAGCAGACCTATGTTCCTGCTACTGTAGAGAAGGTATATGAACAGATATTGGAGGATTTGAATGAAGGGAACCGTTTGATGCAGGTAGAGGAACAGACAACTAGCCGCCGTTACCGTTTTTCTAAAAAAGCTGCCAAAGCTTTGGAGGCGAGAATCCGTCTTTACCGTTCTGAATGGGAATTGGCCCTGAGTGCAGCTGAAGAGATTTTGCCTTCGTGTGTATTGGAAGATTTTAATAATACTTCTTATATAAATCCTTGGCAGATAGATTCAAAGGAATCAATTATGGCAATGGAGAGGGTAACATTGGATATTGCTAATATGATGTTTGTATTACCCACCCTTTTAAGCAAGTATGAACAAGGTAAAGATTTACGGTTTAACATGTTTGAAAATACCGGGACCTATTATCGTACCGATAAAGCTAATGCGGATAATATGAAGGTCACTTTCAGAAGTGCCGAAATTTATCTTATTGCTGCTGAAGCTGCGGCTCATATCGACGGAAAATTGGGAGAAGCCAAAAAGCAGTTACTGGAGCTGATGAAAAACCGTTTGACGCCGGAATATTATGCAGCGAAAGCAGTTGAAGTGAGTGGGATGAATCAACAGGAACTGATTGCAGAAATTGCGGACGAGCGGGCCCGGGAACTAGCTCTGGAGGGACATCGCTGGTACGATTTAAGAAGAACTACCCGTCCGGAGATGATAAAAGATTATGACGACCGCAATGGTGATACTCAACGTGCTATGTTAACCCGGGACGATCCGCGTTATACGATCCGCTTCCCAAGGGAAGCAATTGAAAATAATCCGGATTTGAACAATTGACCTGGTGTAAAAATGGTGAACAGCTTTGCGTTCACCATTTTTTATTTGTTCAGCCATTCCTTAAACTCCCGTATTCTTTCTGTGGGGACAATAGCTTCAATATTGTCCGGAGGTGTAGGAGAGAGGATAATTTTGATGCGGCTGCCGGAATAGCGGATCATGTCTTTTATGGCCGTATAGTTGATGATGAACTTCCGGTTGATCCTGAAAAAGAATTTCGGGTCGAGCCGTTCCTCTATTCCTGCAATGGTATAATCTACGATGTAATTATTACCGTCGGTTGTATATAGCATGAGATACTTACCGTCGGCCATGAAGTAAGCAATTTCATCGGCTGTTACAGATTTGATTTTAGCACCTATCTGTACCAGGAAACGTTCCTGATAGGTACCCGGAACTACAGTGGGTGTTACTGGAGAATGCTGGCTGAACCAGTTCCGTATTTTTGTTAAAGCTGAGGCGATTTCTTCCCGGTCAAATGGTTTCAGGATATAGTCAATACCCTGGTTTTTGAATGCCTGTAAGGCGTATTCGTCATAAGCTGTGATAAAGATGACCGGAACTTTTACTTCAACCTGTTTAAAAATATCAAAACTTTGTCCGTCGCCCAAATGGATGTCGCTGAATATCAGATCTGTCTGATTTTCTCTTAACCAGGAGATACTTTCGCGTACAGAATCCAGCCGGGCGGTTACATGAATATCCGGGGCTGTTTCAGAAAGAACTTTCTCTAACTCCATGCTAGCCAGAGGTTCATCTTCAATAATAATTGCATTCATATCCAGAAACTAAGTAAGCTCCTAAAGATACGAAAAAGAAAGCTAGATAGTAAAGTATTTTCCGATAAAAAAGAAACCACCCTGATGCATAAGGGCGGTTTTCTTCTTATTTTCCGTTGATCTCGTCCAGAATTTCCTGAATCTGATCCTGGCAGCCTCCACATCCGGTTCCGGCATTAGTGGCTTCTCCGACCTCATCGACGGTTTTCAGACCTTGTTCACGGATAGCCTTTTCGATTTCTTCGCGGCTGACATCAAAGCAGTGGCAAATAATTTCACTCATAATGTTACGTTTTAGATTTCTGTAAAATTACAGGAATCTTTACAGAATACAGAAGAATTTTGATATTATGAATTTATGAGTCTATCAGTAAAATTGATATTTAAAAAGTCTTTATTATTTCATTCCTTCATTCCTTCATAGAATATTTTCCATAGCGGATCGGTCAAAGGAGGCTTGGCAGTGATGGTGATCATTTCCTGGCTTACCGGATGTCTGAAACTGATGGAACGGGCATGGAGACCGATACCTCCGCCTTCGTTTGAACGCGGAAAACCATATTTCAGATCGCCTTTGATCGGGCAGCCGATCTTTGCCAGTTGACAACGGATTTGGTGATGGCGTCCGGTGTAAAGTTTTACTTCCAGCAAATAGTATCTATTGGAGCTGCCCAATAGTTTGTATTCCAGAATTGCTTCCTTAGCTCCTGATTTAGGCGGGTTGTAAGCAGAAGGTTGATTTTTCTCGCTGTGCCGGACCAGGTAATGGGTTAAGACAG
>CAJMQA010000061.1 GCA_905215395.1 uncultured bacterium
CCCCAATGCTGCAGCGACAGCAACAGTTTCACATCCGGTAAAACAAGGTCTGATACAAGCCCTGAGTGTTTTTACCGACACAGTTGTCATCTGTAGTTGCACAGCCTTTATCATACTCCTTTCTGATCTGCCGCTCGATGGTTCTATAAAGGGAATTCAACTGACACAAGCTGCACTGACCCATGAAATCGGAACCTTTGGCGGACAATTTATTGCCATTAGTATCCTGCTGTTTGCCTTCAGTTCCATCGTCGGCAATTACTCTTACTGTGAAACCAACCTGTTTTTTATTTCCCGTCATCCTGCCGGTCTTCAATTGTATCGTCTGGCTGTGGGAGCCATGGTTTTCTTCGGATCTGTTGCCGGCCTGGACATTGTCTGGAATCTGGCAGACCTCAGCATGGCCCTCATGACCATCATCAACCTGATCGCCATAGTTTTACTAGGACACATTGCCCTGAAAGCTCTCAAAGACTATAACGATCAAAAAAGAAAGGGCATAAAAAGCCCGGTCTTCAAAGCAGACAGCATCCCGGAAATAAAAGACCAGGTGACTGAATGGAAATCATAACTACTTTCTTATTTTATTGTTAAAATTTTCTTTTTAGAAAGGAAGGGGTGTTTATTTTATAACTTTGTGTCAACAAAAACAAAATCATACTTTAAATATATAAAATCATGAAAAAAGTTATCAACTCACCGAAAGCACCGAAGGCAATCGGTCCTTACAGTCAGGCTATTGAAGCAAACGGAACCCTTTATATCAGCGGTCAGCTGCCGGTTGATGTAAATACCGGAAAATTTGTTGAAGGAGGTATTAAAGAACAGACCGAACAGGCATTAAAGAATATCGGTTATATTCTGGAAGAAGCCGGTTATACTTTTGACAATGTAGTAAAATCCACCTGTTTACTGAGTGATATTGCTGATTTTGCTGCAATGAATGAAGTATATGCAAAATATTATAAAAATGATTGTCCTGCCCGTGCAGCTTTTGCTGTAAAATCTTTGCCGATGGGTGCATTGGTAGAAATCGAAACCATTGCTGTGAAATAAGTAGACAAATTTACAGTTGCCGGGGAAATTCACTTTCCCCGCAACTTCGTTAAAAATTTGAAGACATCCCCAGATACATTCCGACAAAATAAGGAATCAGCCAAACGCACCAGACAAAAACGCTGAATTTGCTAAAATTACGTTTTGCCTTTGCAGAACCTTTCTTGAAAGTCCAGGCAGCCCAAGCAGCATGAATGGCCATTAAAAATACAGCGATAGATCCCGTCACAGCATGTAATCTGTTATCCTGACCAGTCAGGCGTACCAGCTCTGCCATAAAAGCCGTTCCGACAAAATCACAAGCCAGTCCCAAACCAAATGCAATCACATGCCAACCTTTCAGACTCCGCTGAATGCGTTCGCTCCACACTCCGACCGAATAGAATATCAGTGCCAGAGTTATGATGACAATAGCAGCGATTAAAAACTGTGAATCGTATTGTGTCAATCCCATAGTCTTTACGTTTTAATATTTCTGTTAACATGTACGTAAAGCCCGGGAGAAAGTTTATTCCAGCAATTCTTTCAGTTCTGCCACCCGGTTCATCCTCTCTATAGAAAATTCCATGGTGCGGTTATCGATCACCTCATATAATTCTATGATTTTACGGTACATGATCCCCTGTATCTCTGCATCTGTAAATTTCCGGGCGTCCCTATACATCAACTCCGTCAACATTTGCAGTTTATAAATCGGATCATCCACAAAAAGAGCTGTAATTTCAGATGTTTCAGCTTTTATAAACCAATCCCGGTCCCGATTAAAATAAGCTGAATAAAAACCGGCATAAGCCGATTCATTATTCCCGTGTCTTGTTCCGTCCCGGACATCGTCCAGTTCTTCAAAAAACGTCTTTATGACTGTAGCAATAAGATCCCTGGAAAGCATAATTATCTCCAATTAAATATTTATCTTGTAAAGATAATAAATTTCTGACTCGGAGGATAAAAAATTTATTCTGACCCCATAAATTCTTTTAAATCAATTTTTATAAATAAAAATAATGATCTCATAAAAATAAAATATTTGATCGTTTCCAGCATTTCCACTAATATTGTAGAAACTTAATTCAGGCTAAATCATTTTAATCAATAAAATCATGAGTATTAAAGGAACTAAAACCGAACAAAACCTGCTGAAATCATTTGCAGGAGAATCACAGGCCCGCAGCCGCTACACCTTTTTTGCCAGTGTTGCCAAAAAAGAAGGATACGAACAGATTTCTGGAGTTTTCATGGAAACCGCTGAACAAGAAAAGGAACATGCCAAGAAATTTTTCAAATATCTGGAAGGTGGAATGGTAGAAATTACTGCCTGCTATCCTGCCGGTGTGATCGGTTCCACTGCTGAAAATCTGAAAGCAGCAGCAGACGGTGAGTATGAGGAATGGGGTGATTTATATCCTGAATTTGCCAAGATTGCAGACGAAGAAGGTTTTCCGCAAATAGCCAATACCTTCCGTCAAATCGCAAAAGTAGAAGCAGAACACGAAAAACGCTACCGCACACTCCTCGAACGTGTAGAAGCCGGCAAGGTATTCGAACGCGAAGAAGAAATCGAATGGCAATGCCGCAACTGCGGATATGTCATCAAGAGCAAAAAAGCTCCGATGAAATGTCCGGCTTGCGAACACCCACAAGCTTACTTCGAACCGAAAAAGAATAACTATTAATCGGAATGATTTTAAAACAATTCCAAGAGGCCGTCAATATACGGCCTCTTTTATTTTTTTGATCCATTTTACTTTTTTTTAATCAGTTTCCGTAATCCTTTGCGCTATAATTTATAACTTTGGCCGCATCGTGCTAATCTTCTTAATATATTTAAATAAAAAAACTATGACAGAAAAAATCAACAAACTATTGAAGGACTCCCCTGCTGCACGCTGGACTGCCCTGGTGCTGCTCGCGTCAGCAATGTTTTTTGCCTACATGTTTGTAGACATTTTATCACCTTTACAGGCTATGTTAAAAGATACTCTTGGCTGGGATCCGGAAGCTTACGGTACCTATCAAGGTAGTGAGACATTCTTAAATGTATTTGTATTCTTCCTGATTTTTGCAGGTATCATACTGGATAAAATCGGAGTTCGTTATACAGCTTTACTATCAGGAGCCTTAATGGTCATCGGTGCTTATATAAAGTATTTCGCTGTATCAAAAGCTTTTGCTGGTTGTGCAGCTGACGAATTTTTAAAAGATTTCTGGACATTTTTCCCTTTCTATGAAGGTATGCCTTCTTCAGCCAAAATGGCCGCTATCGGATTTATGATCTTCGGTTGTGGTGTGGAAATGGCTGGAATCACGGTTTCCAAAGGTATTGTAAAATGGTTTAAAGGCAAAGAACTGGCACTCGCTATGGGTCTTGAAATGGCCATAGCCCGGATTGGTGTGGCTGCAGCTGTATTGATTTCACCGGTGATTGCACAAGCAGGAGGTATCAGTGACGCTTCCCGTTCTGTAATGTTTTCCGTGATCCTGTTGTTAGTCGGATTCATCGCTTTCTGTGTTTATTTCTTTATGGACAAAAAACTGGAAACCCAAATGGGTGAAAGCGGTGAAGAACCGGAAGAACCTTTCCAGATCAAAGACTTGGGGAAAATATTCGCCAGCAAAGTATTCTGGTTGGTTGCCCTGCTATGTGTATTGTATTACTCTGCCATATTCCCTTTCCAGAAATATGCCATCAATATGTTGCAATGTAATCTGGATTTCTCAGCCGAAAAAGCCGGTCTGATCTTTTCTGTATTCCCGTTGGGAGCAGCAGCGATCACCCCATTCCTGGGTAATTATCTGGATAGAAAAGGAAAAGGAGCCAGTATGTTGATTTTCGGGGCGGTTCTGATGATCCTCTGTCATCTGACCTTTGCTCTGGTACTTCCAGCCATCAAGGGAGGTATTGCCGGACCGATAGTGGCTTTCACAGCTATTGTTTTATTGGGAATCTCTTTCTCACTTGTTCCCGCTTCTTTATGGCCAAGTGTACCGAAATTAGTTGACGATCGTCTGTTAGGTTCTGCCTATGCACTTATTTTCTGGATCCAGAATATGGGACTCTTTGCTTTTCCGATGTTGATAGGAAAAGTATTGTCAGCCGTAAATCCAGGTGTTGAAGATCCGTTAAAGTATAACTATACCGTACCTATGCTGATCTTTGCCAGTCTTGGAGTCTTTGCCATGATCCTGGGTCTTTGGCTGAAAGCTTTGGATAAAAGGAAAGGATACGGGCTGGAATTACCAAACATCGAAAAGAAAGACTAATATCCTGCTATCAAACTTATATAAAGGCTGCATCGAAAAATGCAGCCTTTTTTATAGTAGATTTTAACCGTACTTATTTTTCCCTACAATATAAATCGGTAATTTTCATCTATACTGATCTATTTTTTATAAATTTGTTGAATCAGAATAATCACTATAGATAAAAAATAATGAACAAAATAACTCAATTATTCGGAATCAAATATCCTATTGTACAGGGAGGAATGGTATGGTGCAGTGGTTGGCGGTTAGCTGCAGCAGTAAGCAACTGCGGAGGACTTGGACTTTTAGGAGCAGGTTCTATGCATTGTGAAACATTGACGGAACATATCCGGAAAATGAAAACAGCAACGGATAAGCCCTGGGGAGTAAATGTACCTCTGATGTATCCGGAAATCGACAAACTGATGGAAACTCTGGTGAACGAAGGAGTAAAAATTGTCTTTACTTCTGCCGGTAGCCCCAAAAAATGGACCCCATTCCTGAAATCTCACGGCATGACAGTTGTACATGTCGTTAGTAGTACATCGTTTGCTCAAAAATGCGAAGAAGCCGGTTGCGATGCCATTGTTGCCGAAGGTTTTGAAGCCGGAGGACATAACGGACGTGAAGAAACCACCACCTTCGCCCTGATTCCCAATGTTGCAGCCCATTGTTCATTGCCCCTGATTGCTGCCGGAGGCATTGCATCCGGAAAAGCTATACTGGCAGCAATGTCCCTTGGCGCCCAGGGAGTACAAATCGGCAGCCGTTTTGCACTGGCCACGGAATCATCCGCACATTCGCTGTTTAAACAATATGTCCGTGACTCACAGGAAGGAGATACAATGCTGGTACTAAAAAAACTGGCTCCAACCCGGCTATTGAAAAACGATTTCTACGAACAGGTAAAACAATTGGAGGATCACGGAGCCGACAGCGAAGCCTTGAAAACACTTTTGGGAAAAGGCAGAGCAAAACTTGGAATTTTTGAAGGTAATTTATCGGAAGGAGAACTGGAAATCGGACAGATAGCCTCCATGCTCAACCGGGAAGAAAACGTACGGGACATCATCGAAGATCTTGTCCGTGATTATCAGGAAAGTCTGGAACGCTGTCTTCCATTATTATAAAACACATACAATCTAACACAAAATTATAATGGTTCATTTTACCCGGCACATTCTGGACAACGGCCTGACTGTCATTTGTAACACCGATAAGAGTACCCCTTTTGTATCCGTGAACCTACTTTACAAAGTAGGTTCACGGAATGAACAGGAGGACAAAACGGGTTTTGCACACCTCTTCGAACATCTGATGTTCGGAGGCTCCAAGCACATAGAAGACTATGACAGACACGTTCAACTGGCAGGAGGAGACAGCAATGCCTATACAACCAACGACCTGACCAATTATTATATCACCATTCCGGCCTCTAACCTGGAAACGGCTCTCTGGCTGGAATCAGACAGGATGGCAGGGCTGAATCTCTCCCAACATTCACTGAATGTTCAGAAACAGGTTGTTATTGAAGAATTTAAACAACGTTATCTCAATAACCCCTATGGTGATCTCTGGCTGAAATTACGCCCTTTGGCCTATCAGGTTCACCCCTACCGCTGGGCGACCATCGGCATGTCACCGGACCATATCGGGAGGGCAACCCTGGAAGATGTAAAAAGTTTCTTTCATCGTTTTTATGCCCCCAACAATGCGATCTTAGCCATCAGCGGAAACATCGGGGAAAAACAGGTACTGGAATTGGTAAAAAAATGGTTTGGTGATATTCCCCCGACAGACCTTCTCCCGGCTCCTGTTCCGGCAGAACCACACCAAACAACAGAGCGGCACCTGACCATTACCGGAAACGACGTCCCTGCCGACGCTATCTACAAAGTCTTTCATATGGGAGGACGTAACAGCGATAATTTCTATGCCTGCGATATTATTTCAGATATATTATCGAACGGTCAATCTTCCCGTCTATATATCGACCTAATAAAAAACAGACGCCTGTTCTCAGGAATAGACGCCTATATTTCCGGAGATATTGACCCCGGACTGTTTATCTTTAGTGGTAAATTATCGGAAAATGTTGATATTCAACAGGCTGAAGCAGCCATCAACGAAGAGATTGATAAGTTTCTAAAAGAGGATATTACCCCACGGGAAGTAGAAAAAGTTATCCACAAAACAGAAGCCCGTATTTTGTACAGTGAAATCAACTACCAAAACAAAGCCAGTAATCTGGCCTTCTTTGAATTTCTGGGAGATATTGACCTGATCAATACAGAAGTACAACGTTACAGTAGTGTAACGACGGAAAAAATCAAGGAGACTGCAGCTGAAGTATTCAGAAAAGAAAATTGTTCAACCTTATATTACATGAAATAAATGCCCGACCGAAATATTCCACCCCGGATAGCTCCTTTAAGTGTCCCATCACTTCTGCCTTACCAGCAAATCAGACTGGCTAATGGGATAGAAATAGTTTACATACACGATCCGGCACAGGAAGTGTTTAAAATGGATGTCGTTTTTGAAGCAGGCGTATACTACCAACCACAGGCCCTGATCGCTTCAACAGCCATCAATATGCTCAATGAAGGTACACGACATCATTCTGCAGAGCAGATTGCAGACATTTTCGATTACTATGGTGCATATGTGGACTTCAACTGCGGACTGAATAAGACTGAACTCAGCCTGATTTCTCTCTGCAAATACGCTCCGGAAACCATTGCCATGCTGGCAGAAATGCTGGCAGAAAGTATTATTCCGGAAAAAGAGCTCGAAATCTTCCTGGCCAACAAACGTCAGGAATTCTTAGTCCAGAATGAAAAAACCTCTTACCTCTGCCGGAAAAAATTCTCAGCTTTGTTATTCGGAGAGGAACATCCTTATGCCAACCAGGTGACAGCAGAAGATTATCAACAGGTTAACGCCGATACTATACGGGATTTTTATCACCAGTATTTAAATGCACACAATTGCAGAATCTGTATATGCGGGAATGTCAGTGAAGAAATCCTGCAAACCACCCGGACCCTGTTCAGTCGCTTAAACATACCGGAAAAGCTACCCCTAAAAAAGAAGCACCACTTCTCACCTTCTGCAACAGGATTTTATCATGTCCCTAAATCCAATGCCGTACAAACCAGCATACGGATAGGGAAAAGCGGGGTACGGCTCATCGAAGAGGATTATGCAGGCTTTATGCTGTTAAATACGATACTGGGAGGATATTTCGGTTCCCGTTTGATGTCTAATATACGCGAAGAAAAAGGATATACCTATGGAATCAGCTCCCTCAATGTATCCATACCGGAAAGTAGCTATTGGTGTATTGCAACGGAAGTCAATAACGAATATACACAAGCAACTATAGAAGAGAGTTTCAGGGAAATAAAAAAATTACAGACAGAAATGATCCCCGATGAGGAGTTAATTCTGGTGAAAAATTTCCTACATGGTGATTTACTGAGGGAATTGGATGGCGTTTTTGCCCAGTCCGATGCTTTGAAGCACAAACTGAATTATGGTCTGGACAACCGGATCTATGAAAAACTGATTCATCAGATTAAACAATGTACAGCCGGAGATCTGCTCAGTCTGGCCAATAAGTACTGGAACAGAGACGAAATGTACGTTGTGACAGCTGGAAAGTAATTGGCTATGTGGCATATTTTTTGTATCTTTGGATAATAACAACTAAAAGCAAAAATATGAAAACATTATATGTATTACTGCTATGCCTCCCGTTTATGACCGCCACCCCAGCTATGGCACAACGGCAAAGCAAGGAAGAAAAAGCAGCCCGACTGGAAAAGGAGTTTAAAACAACTCTGGCTCTTGTAGAAAGCAACCATTTCCGCATCGAAATAAACAGAGCTTATCCTCAAAGCGGCCGCGACTTAAGCCGTTTCAATCCCAGAGGGCATATCAACATTTCCGATTCAACAGCCCAGGGACAGCTTCCTTTCTTTGGAAGGGCTTATAGTCTGCCGTATGGAGAGGGGGGCGGAATTGAATTCGATGCTCCTATGCAAAACCGGAAGATAAGTACAGAATCCAGGAAAAGGAAAAAAAGTATTCTCTATCGTTTTTCTGTTCCCGGTAAAAACGATACCTATCAGATCTCCATAGAAATTTCTCCCGGAGGCAGCTGTTCTGTCAATGTGAACAGTAACAACCGTGCTCACATCTCCTTTACCGGAAATATCAGTCCCCTGAAGGAAGCAGAAGGACAGAAATAATTCCGGATGTATAGAATTTCTGCAACATGAACAAAAATTTTCCGTACACACTTTTATAAATATCAGATCAATTTATGGCACGTAATTTTTTTATCATTGCAGGAATTATATTGAATTGTTGGGCTGTAACAGCCCAAACCACTCATCCCATTACGAACTTTTCCACCATCCAATCTCTCGTGGACAGTAATCGTTTTGAAATGGTCTATACCATTGCAACTACACATAATACATTTTACTTACAACCCACAACTCCCTATAGCGACCAAAATGTCCGTATAGCTCAGGACAGTGCCTTCATTATTATACAGGACAGCATAGCCGCTGGTTATCTGCCCTATTTTGGCACCGGATATTCTTTTCCGCAAACCGGAAACAAAGGGATTGTATTCAGCAATAAAATGCTTGATCTGGCAAAATCTACCAAAGGGAAAGGTAAACGCCGCTCTATTTTTTATCAATTCTCAGTAGTTGGCAAAAACGACACTTATAAAATCAGTATTGATATCCGGAATAATGGACAATGTTACCTATTTGTAAACAGTCTGCGCCGGAGTCCGATATCCTACACCGGCCAGATTGTCGAGGAAGTCCCCACAAACAGATAAAGGCATTTTAATTTATACCCATATCTTGTCATAGATCAATTTCAACACATCGGTATGTCCTTTTCTTTCGCCTTTTGAAGCTGTATCCACATGTCCGAAAAAACGGTGTTCTACCACCTCCATCTTACAAAATTCAAATATTCCCTGATCACTGGTTTGCTTCATAGATTTCAGCATACCGATTTTTTCATAATAGTCATAAGGAAACCCCATATTATTGAGTATGACAACTTTTTTACCGCCCAGCAAACCGACAGGCTTCCCCTCTTCATTCATGGTATAGGCAAATCCTTTTGTAAAAACCCGGTCAATATACCCTTTCATCAATGCCGGCATACCTGTCCACCATACCGGATATATCAAAGTCAGCAGATCTGCCCAGATGATATAGTCCTGTTCTACTTTAACATCTGCAGGTATCAGTCCATGTTTCTGAGCATCAAAATCTGTCTTCCTCAACACCGGCTGGAAACCAATATTATATAAATCACGGACATTAACTGCATGCTGTGACATCTCAGTCAGTTCCATGATTGCATCCTTATAAGCCGCACTCAGAGAATGGGGGTCGGGATTACAATAAATTACCAAATGATTCATTTTCTTTTTTCTGGCTTGATCAGTAGATTCCATAACTTTAGCTTTTTGTTCATCATCATTTTAGGGGTTAAACGCAACTAGCAGACTGCATGTTGCAAGACACAGGAC
The DNA here is from genome assembly GCA_905215395.1 of uncultured bacterium. Taxonomy (GTDB): domain Bacteria; phylum Bacteroidota; class Bacteroidia; order Bacteroidales; family Marinifilaceae; genus Odoribacter. Next base: position 9,872 of record CAJMQA010000061.1, read on the forward strand.
TAAAAATTAAATGCAAAAAATAATATTCAGATGTTAAATATTGCCTTTAAACATCCGATGGAATACGACTTCTGAGCAGAGGAAAAAAGCATTACTATTTTTTTAATCAATTTTTTTACGTAATCTTGTACCTTAATTGGTGTGTTAATTTCTGAACCAGGAATTACACAAGTTATTAATAAAACAAATTACTATGTCACTTAAAAGGAATATTCTTGACTTAAGAAAGAGGAAAGAAATTGTACTTCAGGGTGGTGGGGAGGATGCTATTAAAAAGCAGGCTGCGATGGGAAAACTCACAGCCCGTGAGCGTATTGAAGGGATTTTAGACAAAGGTTCTTTCCATGAGTACGACATGTTCGTAGAGCACCAGTCTAAAGATTTTGATATGGATAAAAAAGTTCTCCACGGAGACGGTGTTGTTATCGGCACCGGTACTGTCTATGGAGAACCTGTTGCTATTTATGCACAAGATTTTACGGTTGCCGGAGGTTCTTTGGGACTAATGCATGCCCGGAAAATCACCAAAATCATGGATCATGCCATCAAAATGCGTATGCCGATCATTGGTATCAATGACTCAGGTGGTGCACGTATTCAGGAGGGTGTTGACTCACTGGCCGGTTACGGAGAAATTTTCTTCCGCAACACTCAGGCTTCCGGAGTGATTCCGCAATTATCTGTGATTTTAGGTCCTTGTGCCGGTGGTGCTGTTTATTCTCCCGCCCTGACCGACTTCGTATTCGTGGTAGACAACATTTCCAAAATGTTTATTACCGGCCCTGAAGTCGTAAAAACTGTACTGGGCGAAGAAGTAAGTATGGAAGACCTGGGTGGGGCACGTGTACATGCATGTATCAGTGGCAATGCCCACTTTTTTGCAACGACAGAGGCAGAATGCTTCGAACAAATCAAAAAGCTGCTGACTTTCATTCCCTGGAACAACCAGCGCAAAGCCAAAGCTTTTCCGTCCAAAGCTCCAAAAGCCGAATACAATATCGAAAAAATCTTACCGGCCGATCCAACTCAGCCCTACGATGTTCGTGATATCATCAAAGCCGTAGCCGATGACTCAGACTTCTTTGAGGTTCAGCAGGACTTTGCCCAGAACATAGTGATCGGGTTCGGACGTATCGACGGTGAAACAATCGGTTTTGTAGCCAATCAGCCATTAGTTCTGGCCGGAGTACTGGATTGTGACTCCGCAGATAAAGCCGGACGCTTTATCCGTTTTTGTGACGCTTTCAACATTCCGATCGTAACCTTTGAAGACATGCCGGGTTATCTGCCGGGAGTAGAACAGGAATACATGGGAGTAATCCGCCACGGAGCCAAAGTTTTGTATGCATACAGCGAGGCAACGGTACCTAAGATTACAGTTATCCTGCGTAAAGCTTATGGTGGAGGCTATATTGCCATGAACTCCCGTCACCTGAAAGCAGACTTTATGTTTGCATGGCCGACAGCAGAAATTGCTGTAATGGGTCCGGAAGGAGCTGCTAATATCATTTTCCGGAAAGAAATCAAAGAATCCGCTCATCCGGAAGATACTCGGAAACAAAAAGTTGCCGAATACCGTGAGAAATTTGCTAATCCTTATGTAGCAGCTTCCAAAGGATATATCGACTCGGTGATTGAACCGTCAGAAACCCGTCTGTTACTGAAACATTCCATCGAAGTTTCCGGTAATAAAACAGTGATGACACCGGCAAAGAAACACGGAATTCCTCCGTTCTAGCAATTATAAATTTTTTGTACCCCAAATGATTCGCCAGGTCTAAGACCACCGATCTAAATATGGGCTTAAACAAATAAAATTGGAGGTAAAATGAGTGTAAAATATGAAAAATTCATGCTAAACGGCGTGGAATATAAGACTCTTCTTACTCAGAAATGGATTAACAGAAAAAAATGGGAAGAACCAAATCCTGATTTGCTATTCTCACACATACCGGGCACCATTATGAGTATAGAGGTAAAAGAAGGTCAGGAAGTGCAGGAAGGTGATGTATTGCTGATTCTTCAGGCCATGAAGATGAACAATAAATTAACAGCCCCATTTTCCGGAAAAATAAAAAAAATCCATGTCAATGCAGGGGATAAAATTCCCAAGGGAGCATTGATGATTGAAATGGAAGAATAAAAAAAGCTGTCTGAGGGAAACCTTCAGACAGCTTTTAATCTCTAAACAAAGAACACATGAGTTTTTTTATCGCAAAAAACATCATAAAAAATTATGCCAATCACCGGGCCTTAGATAATGTTTCCATAGAGATTCCGGAAGGAGCCATCTATGGTTTACTGGGTCCGAACGGAGCCGGCAAAACCTCCCTGATCCGGATCATCAACCAAATCACCGCACCGGATTCAGGAGAACTCTTTTTCAAAGGTAAAAAACTGGAACCAGCCGATATGGGAAGAATCGGTTACTTACCGGAAGAAAGAGGTTTATATAAAAAAATGAAAGTCGGCGAACAAGCCGTATATCTAGCCCGACTGAAAGGAGTCAGTAAACACGACGCCATACAACAACTAAAAGCCTGGTTTGAAAAATTCGGCATAGAAGAATGGTGGGACCGTAAGGTAGAGGAATTGTCCAAAGGAATGGCCCAGAAAGTACAATTCATCACAACCGTACTCCATGAACCGGAGATGCTGATTTTTGACGAACCTTTCAGTGGCTTCGACCCTATTAATGTCGAATTATTGAAAAAGGAAATTCTGGAGCTCCGTAAAAAAGGGACTACAATTATATTCTCCACTCACAATATGGCTTCCGTAGAAGAAATATGCAGCCATATCGCATTAATTAATAAATCAAAAAAGATCATTGAAGGCCCGATCAATCAAATCCGGAACAAATACGCAAACAACACTTACCAGCTGATCTGTAAATACGATAGTGAATTCAAGCCGGAAGAAAATATAGGCGAAGAATATGAACTGTTATCCGAAAGAATAGAAGACGGACAGCATGAAATGACATTACAACGCCTGATTCCCTGTCCAACCAATACCTTATTACGCAGATTAATGGATAAAACGGATATTATCTCTTACCGGAAAGTCATTCCAGGCATGAATGACATCTTCATTAAGCTGGTGAGAGAAGGTAACTTAACTACAGAATTATGAATAAAACATTGATCATTATAGGTCGGGAATTTTCTACCCGGGTCCGCAAAAAAAGCTTCCTGGTATTGACTATTCTTGTCCCTATCCTTCTGGCAGGATTCTATGCATTTCTCATGTGGATGCTGTTAAAAAGTGATACTCAGGACCGGAAAATCGCAGTAGTCAATCAATCCACACTGGAAAAACCATTTGAAAGGATCAACAACAATACTTTTGATGAAGTAGATAGCAGCATTACCGAAACTGCAGCCCCGGAATTTCTGAAAGGCAAAGATTATTATGCCATTCTCTGGCTACCAGCAGATGTAATGGATACTCCCGTGATTCCCATCTACTCTTTTTCACAAGTTCCGATGGAGCTTAAAAACGAAATCGCTTCACAACTTCAAAAAAAAATTGAAGAGATCAAAAGAGCGGCTGTCATTTCGGAATCACAGGTTCCGGACCTGGAAAGTAAATTGGCAGCCACCCAAACCCCTGTCCTTGTCAGAACCCTGAAGGTATCCGAAGACACAGGGATTGCAAAAGAAAGTTCCTCAGAAATAACCTCTGTAATCGGCCTGGTAGCCGGCATGATTATCTATTTCTTTATTTTCATGTATGCATCGCAGGTCATGAAAGGTGTGATCGAAGAAAAAACCAACCGTATCATCGAGGTTTTGGTATCTTCCGTCAAACCTTTCCAGTTCTTGCTGGGAAAAATCATCGGAGTAGCTGCCGTAGGTCTGGTACAATTTATGATCTG
>CAJMQA010000062.1 GCA_905215395.1 uncultured bacterium
ATTCTGACTGGCATTCCACAAAGGATTTGCCACCCGGATTTTCTTGGGAAGATCTACTTTTTCCAACCACTTGGAAATACTTCCGTCATCATTTTTCTTTTTATAATAGGGATTTGCATTCGCATATTCATTAAAAGCGACCACAGGATTACTCATTTTCGTCTCACTGACAGACATTTTATTCGTAAACTGAAAGCGGTCAACCCGGTAAATCAGGTCCAGATTGCCACTGAACGTTTTGCGGCCGGACTCTTTCATCACACCGGAATTCCCGTTATATCCGGCTCCCAGTCCGAATAAAAAACTGCCTTCCCCACCTTGTACATAAAGGGAATGTTTATGATTCACACCTATCCGCAAAGGTTCTGCCAGCCAATAAGTATCCAAACCTTCCTCGATTTGTTTCAGTTTGGCATAATACTGTTGTTTCAACTTAATGTCTTCCACTTTTGAACCCGATGAATATTTACCGGTCAGTCTCTCAAATTCCAGTTTTTCCCGGGAGTTCATCATGTTGTAACTGCTCAGATCGGGCATCGTAATATTTGCATTCCCGTTATAACTCACCATCAACTGTCCCGCCTGAGGTTTTACCGTTTCCACCACAACCACACCATTGGCCGCCTTGGAACCGTAGATAGCCGTCGACGCAGCATCTTTCAGAATAGTGATCGACGCCACCCGGTTAATATCCAGATCACTGATCGCAGCCAATGAAGACTCAAATCCATCCAGGATAAACAGAGGTTGATTCGGGTCAGCTTCCAGCTCATCCCGCATGCCCAGCATACTGGATTTTCCCCGGATTTCCATATTCGGCAGACGGTTGGGGTCAGACCCGTACAGGTTGTCATCGATAATAGCAAAAGCAGGATCCAAAGTTTTCAAACTCTGCAAAATATTCTGGGTACCTGTTGTTTTCAGCTCCTCCTTTGTATAGGTGGATGCCGATCCGGTAAAACTCTCTTTCTTACGGTTGAAAATACCGGTGACCACCACCTCTTTCAAGCTTTCGGCTGTCTCTTTCAATACCACAAGAATGTTTTTTTGGGGATCAGTAACATTTACCTCCTGGGGTTCCATGCCTATAAAAGAAAATACCAGTACAATTTTATCCGTTGCAGGCAGGGACAATTCAAATTTACCATCGGCATCGGTAGAGGTTCCCAACTGGGTGCCTTTCACCAATACCGTCACTCCGGGTAAGGCTCCCGCTGATTTATCCTTCACCTGCCCTTTCAGCTTCATCGCCACAGGCTGAGGCAAAGACTCGCGTCGTGGAGTAATAATGATGGTCCTTCCTTCCACACAATAACTGAATTTATGCTCCAGGAGCTGCTGCAGGACATCTTCCACTTTCATCTCTCTATGCTTTAGTTTCACCGTCCGTCCGGTATTCAGCAACTCACTGTTGTAAAATACATCATACTGTAATTGTGCAGTAATTTCATCCAGAACCTCCCTGACAGTCAATTGTTCTGACTGAAATATCACCTTTTCCTGCTGGGCAAAAACCGAGGCATTCACCGGTAATACTCCCAGTAGTCCGGAAAAGCAAAGCCAACCCACTGCCAAGATGCATCTTCTTACTGTGCTACTTCTTTTTTTCATACATTTAATATTAAGTTAGGAATTTAGAATCAAATTGCAGATCTGGTAAAACCGGCTATCACTGTTTTTCCACGGATATCAAAGCATACCCCACCTGTACGCTCCAGGTAACGGAGGACAACTTCGAAAGAATTGTATTTATTGATCGTTCCTCCGAAATGCAAGTCCTTGACCGACGGATTTGTATAGAAAATTTCAAAGTCATACCAACGGGCCAGCTTCCGGATGATATCTTCCAGACGTTCATCCTGAAAAAAAACTCTACCGTCTTTCCAGGAGGTATATAACTGAGTATTCACTTTTATTATTTCCGAATGCCCGGAAACCGTGTTCTCTTTATAATGAGTACCAGGCTGAAGTATACAGGATTTTTCGCCACTGTGTATTTTCACTTTCCCTTCCACCAAAGTAGTATGCCAAAGAGTATCCGATTTATAATGGGAAACATTAAAATGCGTTCCCAATACTTCCACCGATTGACTTCCCATCCTCACATAGAAAGGACATAAAGAATCCGGGGTAACTTCAAAATAGGCTTCTCCCTCCAATTCTATTTCCCTGAACTTTCCGGCAGAATTTACCGGATAACGGAGAGTGGTCTCAGAATTCAGCCATATACGGCTCCCATCAGCTAAAGTCAATAAATATTCACCTCCCTGGGGTATCCGAAGAGTATTATAAGTCAAAGAGAGATTGTTTTCCTTCAGGCTATCCCCGGTATATTGGAGAGTTAGCCGGCCACGATCTGCAATGATTTTGGTATTTCCCTGGCGGATGGGATCTTTCAGATTTTGTTTTTCCAAAGCCAGTTCCTCTCCATTCGCCAATATCAAAACAGGACTCCCCTGGGCACGTTTTATTTCCTGAACTCCTATGACCTTCTCCGTCCGTCCGGTCGAAGACCATCCCCAATATCCCAGCACGACCAATACAATACCAGCAACTGCTACCAGCCGTCTGAATAGCCTTTTCCGACGGAAACGGATCACTTTGTCAAACCTATCCCATCCTTCGCGACTATCGTATTTACCTGCATTTATACGTTGCCAGGCAGTCCGGATAATAAAAAATTCTCTCTCCGATAACTTTCGCTTTACCATATCACAACTTTTTTAGTGATATGATACACGACTTTTCATTTAGGGTGATTCTTTTTTTAAATTTTCAAAAAAAATAAAAAATCATACCAGTAATTTGGAAAATTTCAGACACTTCTGAACCATGAACAATAGTGTCACAGAAACAGACTCATTATCCCTCAATTCTGCCCGAAGTATTTTATAGGCTTTCGTCATATGTGTTTTCACTGTATTGACAGATATGGAAAGCTTAGAAGCAATTTCACTGTATTTTTTCCCTTCCAACGCACTCATCACAAAAACTTTCAGACACTGAGGAGGCAATTCTTGCATAACTGCACGGATTTTTTCAATTTTCTTCTCCTCTTCCTCAGAATATCCGGAATTCAACAGATGATCTATATATTCCGATAATTGCGGAAAATGGCGTTGCATGCGCACCTGATTTTCCAGAATCCTCAAGGAACGATAACGAACTGCGGTATAAAGACACGCAACTATCGAAACTTTCAATTCTATCCGGGAACGTTTTTCCCAAAAATAAACAAATGTGTCCTGAACAACATCCTCGGCCTGAGCCCGATCTCCGACGAATCCCTCTGAATAACGGCATAAAGGTGAATAATACTGATGAAAAAGTCTTTCAAAAGCACTATAATCATTCTTTTGTATAGCCAACCATAACCATGTATCTATCGGAGTAGATTTATTCATTATCAGATTTACCAACTTAATTAAGAAACTACTTCTCTGCCATATTAAATGATCGATTATATTGGCGGCCCCAAGAATAATACCCCAAAAAAGAAAAAGTAAACCAAACATCTGAAAACATGGCAAATAAAAAAACAAGAAACAAAACAAATCATTAGATTTTTTTACGTATTATTGCAAATAATAATCGATCATTTTTTTTGTACACAAAACATATTTTCAATAGAATTTAATATATATCCCAAAGTCATTATTCTCCTGAAGTATTTTTATCATCTGTATATCATTTAATTACAAATACATACACAGACCTATTACCCAAGCACACAAATATTTTTCATTTTTTTAGGAAAAAGTGTATTTCTTTACACTCCTCTGATCATATCAAAAGCTGGAGATTTATTATTCTGGTACTCATTATAGCCCTGACGTGTATGGGTTCGCTTTATACCGCCCTGACCAATATTGGTTCAGCCATAAAACAGGGAGATCCCGACGATTCATTTTTGTTCCTGAAATTATTTACAGCGTCCGACGGCACACTTCCCTCTTTTGTGGTCTTCATCAGTTTGTTAGATCCCTTGTTAGGCATTGCCCTGGGATTCAACGCTATCAATTCGGAACAAAACAAAGGCACTTTGAGCCGGATACTTTCTCAACCTATTCAACGGGACTATCTGATTAATGCAAAATTTACCGCTGCCTTGACGGTGATCGGAACCATGCTGTTTGTTCTGGTTTTTCTAGTCATGGGCTTCGGATTAATCGCTATCGGACTTCCACCTACGGCAGAAGAATTCCTACGTATCATTGCTTTCATTATTGTCAGCCTGTTTTACGTAGCTTTTGGGCTGAACCTTTCCATCTTTTTTTCTATCAAGTTCTAGCAAGCCCCCACTTCCGCCCTTGTTTGCATAGCAATCTGGCCGTTTTTTAGTGTTTTCTATAACATGATTCATCAATCTGATCGGCAAAGCCATCAGCCCTTCGGAAATAACCAGTACCTATACGGAAAGAAATCAGATCCAGATAAAAAAAGGAGCCTTTCGGCTCCTTTTAATCTTCATATCTGATAATGGTCTGTTCCCGGTCGGGCCCCACAGAAACGATCTTCACCGGAACTCCTAATTCTTCCTCCAGAAAACTCAGATATGCATTGAATTCTTCCGGAAATTCATCTTCAGAAATCATTTTCGTCATATCTGTTTTCCATCCCGGCAACTCAACATATACCGGCTCCACAGTCTCATTAATATCAAATGGGAATTCTTCTGTCTCCTGTCCGTTTATTTTATAGGCAACACAAGCCTTGATCGTCTCAAACCCATCCAGAACATCACTTTTCATCATAATCAGCTGAGACACACCATTAATCATCACGGCATATTTTAAGGCAACCAAGTCAATCCAGCCACAACGGCGTTTCCGGCCCGTTACAGAACCGAACTCACGGCCCAGAGTACACATCTTATCGCCGGTTTCATCAAACAGTTCGGTAGGGAATGGTCCAGCCCCCACACGGGTACAATAAGCTTTAAAAATTCCGTATACTTCTCCGATATTCCGGGGAGCAATCCCCAGCCCCGTACAAGCTCCGGCACAAATGGTATTGGAAGAGGTTACAAACGGATAAGAACCAAAATCCACATCCAGCATAGTCCCTTGGGCACCTTCTGCCAGCACAGACTTCCCATCTTTCAGCAAATTATTGATAACATGCTCACTATCGATCAATTGGAAGCGTTTCAGAAACTTAATGGCTCCGAACCACTCTTTTTCCAGCTCTGTAATATCATACTCATAATTCAGGGCTTTCAGGATAGCCTCGTGCTTTCTTTTAGCCACAGCATATTTCTCTTCAAAGTTATGCAATATATCCCCTACCCGGAGTCCGTTCCGGCTAACTTTATCAGTATATGCAGGTCCGATACCCTTACCGGTGGTTCCGATTTTAGCATCTCCTTTGGCAGCCTCATAAGCAGCATCCAACATCCGATGGGTCGGCATAATTAAATGAGCTTTCTTGGACACCGATAACTGTCTGGTCAAATCGTGCCCGCTGGCTGCCAGACTCTCTGCTTCCTGTCTGAACAGGACAGGATCCAGCACCACGCCGTTTCCGATCACATTCATTTTTCCACCCTGAAAAATGCCGGAAGGTATAGAACGAAGTATATATTTCTGTCCTTCAAATTCTAAAGTGTGTCCGGCATTCGGCCCACCCTGGAAACGGGTAACAACATCGTACCGGGGGGTCAATACATCCACCACCTTCCCTTTCCCCTCATCACCCCATTGTAATCCAAGCAATACGTCAACTTTCATCTGTCTATATTTTAATTTCAATTCCGTTATCAAGTTCACACAAAAACTTCCCCAAACCAAAATCCGGGAAACACAAACGTACAAAGTTAATATTAAAAAAGGAATTTTCTCTTCTCCCGGAAGAAAAATTGCCTATTCCCTGCAAGCTTTACATAAACCGTATACATACAAAAGATGGTGATGTACAGTAAACTGGTATTTTTCCTGTATATGTTCCACCACCTCATCGATCCGGGGGTCACAGAATTCCTCTACCTTCCCGCATTTCTGGCAGATCAGATGTTCATGGTGCCGGTTATTGAAAGCCTTTTCAAATTGCGCGATATTACTTCCGAACTGATGCTTGATCACCAGTTTACAATCCAGCAGCAATTCAATGGTATTGTACAGGGTAGCCCGACTTACCCGGTAGTTTTTATTCTTCATAAATACATACAGGGACTCAATATCGAAATGCCCCGTATGCGAATAAATTTCATCAAGAATAGCATATCTCTCAGGTGTCTTCCGATGCCCTTTCTGCTGCAGATAAGTTGTAAAAATTTCTTTTACTGTATCTTTAATCTTTTCCATATCCAGACTATTCAGCAATGTTACACTTTATCATTTCTCTTCATTTTCAACCCTCATGACAGTTTCTACGCCTTTCAGCTGTGAAATCCGGGATACAATATTATTCAAATCGGCGGTATTATGCACATAGAGATGTATAACACCTTCAAAAATACCATCCCGCGTATCAAAATGGATCATACGCATATTTACTTTCCCTTCCTTAGCAATCAGGGCAGTAATTTCACTGACAATACCCGGAGTATCCAAACCTGTTATTTTAACAACAGCCAGAAAAGACATTAACTTATGGCTGACCCATTTCACCGGCACAATTTTATCTCCGAAACTAGCCATCAAACGAATCGCCTCCGGACATGAGCGTTTGTGTACTGTTACCTTTGTACCGGCAATATTCATACCAACAACATCATCTCCGGGAATAGGATTACAACAAGGAGCAATCACAAAATCAGAATCACCGTCAATAGGGATATTTTTTTCCTGTTTTTTCTTTTCATCCCCATCTTTCCCATTCCAGAGGAATTGTAACTTCCAATATTTGATAAAACGGTTCTCCGCCTTTTTCTTCAGGGCCTTCTCCAACTCCTCTACCGTAATATTCTTTTTGGCAATTTCAACATAGAGATCGTCTTTATTGGAAATCCCAAAATCACTCAACACTTTTTTCAAAGGCTCTGAGGTAGGGGGCAGATTCAATTCTTTAATCAATCCTTCAAATACGATAATCCCATTCCGGATCATCTCTTTGCGGTCTTTTTTAAAAGCCGCATTGATATGTGTCCGGGCTTTTGCCGTAACCACAAATTCCAGCCACTCCCTTTGAGGTTTCTGTTTGTCACTGGTCAGAATCTCCACCTGATCCCCGCTAGCCAGCCGGTGACTCATGGGCACTAATTTATGATTGACCTTGGCTCCGATACAGGTATTTCCGATTTCCGTATGTATATCGTAAGCAAAATCCAGAGCAGTTGCTCCTTTAGGAAGAGTCCGCATATAGCCTTTGGGGGTAAAAACCCGGATCTCTTTCGCAAAGAGGTTCAATTTAAACTCATCCAGAAATTCCAAAGCACTGGCATCGGGCTGATCGAGAATCTCTTTAATACTGGCTAGCCACTTATCTAATTCGGAACTTTCTCCTTCATTCTTGTATTTCCAGTGGGCAGCAAATCCTTTCTCTGCAATCTCATCCATTCTTTCCGAACGGATCTGTACCTCAAACCATTGCCCTTCCGGTCCCATTACCGTCAAATGCAAAGCTTCATATCCATTGGCCTTGGGAACGCTTACCCAATCCCGGATACGTTCCGGTTTCGGGCTGTAAATATCAGTAATCAGAGAATAGATATTCCAGCATTGCCATTTCTCGGGCTGCTCAGGTTTCGGCTTAAAGACAATTCTCACCGCCAGCAAATCAAAGATCTCATCGAAACTGATATTCCGTCTTTGCATCTTCAGCCATACAGAATACACACTTTTCGTACGGGCAGTGATGGTATATTCATAGGCATTATCGCTCAACCGCTGACGGATGGGATGAATAAACTCCTCAAAAAGGGCTGAAAATTGTTTTTTGTAAGCCTCTATTTTTTTGTCGATCACCTCATACTCCTCAGGGTGTTCATACTTCATACTCAGATCTTCCAGTTCTGTTTTTATAGCATGCAACCCCATACGGTGAGCCAGAGGAGCAAATATATAGAGAGTTTCACTGGCAATCTTGACTTGTTTATGCTCGGGCATAGAAGCCAGCGTCCGCATATTGTGAAGCCGGTCGGCAATTTTTATCAGAATTACCCGCACATCATCCGCCAGCGTCAATATCATTTTCCGGAAACTTTCTGCCTGCTGGCTGGTATCCGATCCCATTACCCCGCTGATCTTGGTCAGGCCATCTACGATGGAAGCTACTTTGGTACCGAACAGACTGGCAATATCCTCCACTGTGTAATCGGTATCCTCCACTACATCGTGTAACAAAGCCGAAATGACAGAAGTCGTCCCCAGTCCGATCTCGCTTACCGCAATTTTTGCAACAGCCAAAGGATGCAGAATATAAGGTTCGCCCGATCTCCTCTTTACCCCCTTATGGGCTTCATTAGCAAACTCAAAAGCTTCCTTTATCTTTTGTCTGTTTTCCTTCGACGTCTCTTTGCGCAAAGATCTCAACAGATCTTCAAATGCTTCTCTTATCTGTTCCTGTTCTGTCATAGGATTTTGTAGCTTTGTCCAAAGATATAAAAAAATAATAATACTATATTATCTTTATTTTACAATTTCTATACGACAATATGCCGGGATTTCACCTCTTGTCCCAGAAATAATCCAGCCATCCGGTCAAATAAATCTGTTTTTTCAGTGGTATAATAGGTTACTTCACCTTGTCGCGACAGCTTTTCATCCATTTCCGGATGTCTGTGGAGATAATCTGCCAGACGGTCTGCAACAATATGTCCCTGACTGATAATCTTCACTCTTGCTGGCATAAAACGGGCTATCAGGGATAATAATACCGGATAGTGGGTACATCCCAGAATAACTGTATCAATTTCCGGATCCAGCCCCAGCAGCCTACGGGTATATTTCCGGACAAAATACTCGGCTCCTGCTCCCTCCAGCTCATTATTTTCCACCAGAGGTACCCACATAGGGCAAGCCAGTTGAGTGATTTCATATTTTTTATCCCCATATAATTTCTGTATCTCCATGGGATAAGATTCTGAAGCCACTGTCCCCCGGGTTGCCAATACGCCGACATGTCCGTTGCGCGAATACCGGGCCAAAGCTTCCACGCTGGGACGGATTACCCCCAATACTCTTTTCGCCGGATCCCAGAAAGGCAGATCGTTCTGCTGAATGGTCCGTAAAGCTTTGGCAGAAGCAGTATTACAAGCCAGAATCACCAATTGGCAATCCATCTCAAAAAGACGGTATACAGCCTCCCTCGTATATTGATACACCACTTCAAAGGAACGGCTTCCATATGGGGCTCTGGCATTATCTCCCAAATAAATGTAATTATATTGAGGTAGCAAGCGGACGATCTCCTTCAAAATGGTAAGTCCGCCATATCCGGAATCAAAAACTCCTATATTTTTTCCTTGCTGCATACTGCCATTTATATTTAAAATTATACGAAAGTAATATTTTCAAATGAACATTTCTTACCGAACATAAAAAAAACCGCCTTGTCCAGACGGTTTCTTTCTTTTATAAGAACGGATTATTGTAACCCCAGTTTTTTCTTCACCAAAGGTAAAATATCCTCAGAGTTTTCGGCAGCATACAGGATCATACCACCGCTCATATCAAAGATATAGGTAAAACCATTTTCTTTACCGACAGCTTTGATTGCATTCATGGCTTTTTCCATAACCGGTTGCATCAAATCATTCTGAGATTTCTCCAGTTCATTAACGGCAATCTCCTGAAAACGCTGTATTCTCTGTTGTAATTCTTGTAATTCCTGTTCTTTAGAAGCACGGATAACGTCAGAGTAAGTTTTTGCTTTCTCAGAATAATCAGCAAACTTTGTCTGAAATTGTTCCTGCATATTGGCTAATTCCTTCTTCACTTCGTCCTCTTTAGCCTGATAAGTCTTTCGTGCTTCAGCCCATTCCGGCATTGCCTGAATTACCTTCTGGGTTTCGATATGCCCCAGTTTCACTTGTGCAGAGACTGTCATCCCTGTCAAAACGAATGCTACAAGCACTAACAATTTAATCGTATTCTTCATCATTTCTATCGTTTATTTGTTTATAGTTTATCTGTCAATCATCATTTGTCACATTATAACAAACTCCGATCACACGATTCCATCTATCCTTCATTCTTTTTTACTGTATATCCCAGCTTCCTCAACACCAAATTGCTTTTATCCAGTTTTGGATCGAAAAATACCACCGAGTTGTCTGCCGAAACATCTATAATCATTCCGAAATTGCCTTCTTTGGCAACATCCTTAATGACTTCCAGCACCTCATCCTGGATGGGCTTTACGAGCTCTTCCCGTTTGGCAAACAGAGCTCCCCGTGTTCCAAAATACTCTTGTTGCAACAAACGTGCCTTATTCTCTCTGGCAGCAATTTCTTTCTCCTTTTGTTCGCGCATTGCGGGAGTGAGAAATACTTTATCAGCATTATATTTTGATTGCATTTCATTTATTTCCGCATACACAGCATCAATAGCAGCCTGCAACTTCAGTGAGTAATCGTTCAATTCCTGTTGTGCTTTCTGATAATCCGGAATACTATTCAGAATATATTCCAGATTGACAAAAGCGTAACGGGTACCACTCTGGGCATGCGCAAAACTCAATGCACAAGACAAAAATAATAAAATAAATCCGCTTTTCAACCGAAAGTTGAAAAATGCATTATCAAAATGATATTTATTATTTCTCTTAAACATTATAAAACATTAGAACTCCTGTCCCAATACAAAATGTATCTGCGAACCTGCAGCACCTGAACGTCCCGGCACCTGGTCAAATCCATATCCCCAGTCTATTCCCAGCAATCCGAACATAGGCAAGAATACACGCAAACCGACTCCGGCAGAACGATACAAGTTAAAAGGCTCAAAGTCTTTCAGTTCATACCAGGAGTTTCCTGCTTCCAGGAAAGCCAGCGCATAGATTGTTGCCGACTGTGCCAATGAAATCGGATAACGTATTTCCATGGTCAGTTTGGAATACAAACTGGCATCAGAAGCATTGGGAGCCAGGAAGCTTGAACCGGCATTTGTCAAAGAACCGTTTTCATATCCTCTCAGGCCGACATACTCACGTCCGTACAAGCTATATCCCGACATTCCGTCTCCACCCATTTCGAAGCCTTCGAAAGGAGAACGTTTGTGACTGTTAAAATGTCCCAAATAACCGTATTGAACTCCGGTATACAATACAAATTTTTCGTTTTTATCCAATGGAATAAATACTTTTCCCTGGAATTTCCATTTGTGAAATTCAATCCAACGATATTTGTCTTTATCCTTGATATTCGGATTGCCATAGTTCTTATTTGAGAACCAGGAGTAAGGCGGAGTAAAGGTCAAGCCTAAAGTAAAGTCAGAACCTTTACGGGTATATAACGGATTGTCGATCGAACTTCTTCTCAAAGAGATAGCAAACGACAAGTTGTTTGAATTTCCGTTCGAAATGATGTAATAAGGCCAGTCTTTCAGTGTATAACGCTGGTATGACAATTCGGTATACATGGTGAAGAAATCATCCGGCCAGGTAATACGCCGTCCCAGGCCGACACTCACCCCAAAGGTAGTCATCAACTGGCTGTTATCATACATATCTTTTGCTGAATTACCTGCATAATAAGAGTTATAATAACTTCTCGAATATCCGGTCTGCCGGGAATAGTAAGCAGATACACTCAAGGAATTGGGTTTCTTACCTCCCAACCAAGGCTCACGGAAAGAAACACTGAAAGAAGTATAATATTTACCATTGGTCTGAGCTTTGAGACTCAATGTCTGCCCGTCTCCCTGAGGTAAAGGACGATACGAATCCAGATTGAAAATATTACGCATAGAGAAATTGGTAAAGGTCAATCCCAAAGAACCAATAATCATACCGGCTCCCCAACCTCCGGATATCTCTATCTTATCATTGGCTTTTTCTTCCACACTATATTCCAGATCCACAGTTCCGGCTTCCTGATTCGGAATCGGTTTAGGCTCGATCTTCTCCGGATCAAAATGTCCCAGATTTGCCAGCTCCCGTATACTCCGGATAATGTCATCCCGGCTGAACAGTTCTCCCGGATAGGTATACAGTTCCCGACGGATCACATGCTCGTGGGTACGGGTATTTCCTTTGATGATCACCCGGTCAATTGTTGCCTGAGGCCCTTCGACCATGCGGATCTCCACATTGATAGAATCCTTTCCAACCACAGTTTCTACCGGCATTGCCCGGAAGAACAGATACCCCTGATTCAGATAGAAAAAGTTAGCCACGGCATCATCATCCGAATTCAGCCGTTCGTTAAAATATTTCTTGTTATAAACATCCCCCTTCTTAATGTTCAGCAAACGGTTTAGCTTCTCAGCATCCACAACTGTATTTCCAACCCAGGTAATGTCATTGTAATAGTATTTATTTCCTTCCTCTACATCAATGTAAATCTTGACACGGTTCGGAGATATCTGTACGACACTATCTGCCAGGATGGAAGCATCGCGGTATCCGATCTCATTGTATTTATCCAGCAAATTATATTTGTCCTCTTCATAATTATCCTCGATATATTTTGCCGATTTGAAGAAATTCTTCAAAGATTTCTCTTTGGTCTTTTTCATAGCCGCTTTCAGCTTTCCTTCGCGGACCTCTTCATTTCCATTGATAATAATCTCATCGATTTTGATCTTGCTTTTCCGCTCTACAGCCACATCCAGAATAACAAAGTTAGGATGTTCAGGGTCATCTCTCTGCAAAACTTTGATATCGATATTATAATATCCTTTTTCTTTAAAATATTTTTCAATGATATGCTGCAGATTGGTAATCATATTATCCGTTACCTGAGTACCGGGAGTCGGATTAATACGTTCTTTGATCTTGCTTTCTTCGGACTTTTTTACTCCGATATAATTGATTTTTGAAAGCTTGTGCCTTTCCGTCAAATGCAGTGACAAGAACACTTTATTTCCTTCAAAACGATCCACAGAAAAAGAAACATCAGAAAATAATCCCTGTCCATACAAACGCTTAATCGCTTTTGTAATTGCATCCCCGGGAATCTTGATTTCACTTCCGATGTGCAAACCTGAAAGCTGTATCAATGTTTCCGGATCATACTGCTCTCCGAGTCCGGTCACCTCAATACCACCGATTTCGTAAGTTTTGGGATTGGAATAAAATACTTCAGGTTGCGAAATTGTATCTGTTTTTTGTGCCATTCCCTGGCCCATGCAGATAAAAATGATCGTAATACAAAAAATGATCTTTCTTGCCATATATCCTATTTTAACAACCAATGGCTGCGTTACCTGTTAATTTTCAATCGTTTCGTTTTTCCCTTTGATTTGCTTTCCGGTCATTCCAAAACGTCTTTCCCGCCTCTGAAAATTACGGATTGCCAAATATAAATCATCTTTTTCAAAATCAGGCCAAAATTTATCGATAAAATAAAATTCTGTGTAAGCACATTGCCACAACAGAAAATTACTGATCCGGCATTCACCGCTGGTACGTATCAATAAATCAGGATCCGGAAATTCCCGGGTAGACAGATAATGGGCAAACAAGCGTTCCGTAATCTGCTCCGGTACAGTGATTTTACCCTCTTTATAATCCACAGCAATCTTTCTGGCAGCCTCTGTAATCTCCCAACGGGAGCCATAGCTCAATGCCAAATCAGGG
>CAJMQA010000063.1 GCA_905215395.1 uncultured bacterium
TAGCCGTACACCGATATATGCCCATACTACAAATCACCGGGCATCGTCTTACGGCCATAAGCCTCCTGATAAGCATAATCAGGATTCAGGGATTCACAATAATTCACTTCATCCCAGGACTGGAAAATTCCGTCTGTCTTATAACCGAATATTAACCCCAGAGTCTTTCCTTCCTGAATAACCGTATTTCCCAGAGAAGCCGATCCCGGCCATGAAACATACTTGGCATCCAGGCCTGTGATTTTATTTTTATTTTTACCGATATTAAAACCAACAAACCAATGCCAGTCTTTATGATCTATCACATCAGCCTTCAGCTCAAACTCAATCCCTTTATTCTCAATATTGGCAAAATTCACCTGGGTGCCATCCAACCCGGTACTCAAAGCCATTGTATATTCATACAGAAGCCCCTCCGTTTTTTTCTTATAATACCCTAAAGTACCTGAGATACGCTGATTGGGCAGAAAGGCAAAATCGACGGCCAGATCGACCTGTCTGGTAGATTCCCATTTTAACTGATCATTTCCGATCTGCATAGGTACCGTTGCCGGCCTGTTCTGATATTCCGAATTCTCGTACAATGTTCTCCAACCATACTCTCCTACGTATGCATTCCCTGTTTTCCCCCATCCTCCTCTCAACTTTAAAAAGGACAATACATTGGAATCCCTCAGGAAATTTTCTTCAGAAACAATCCATGCTGCTGCCAGGGATGGAAACTTACCCCAGCGGTATTTCGGTGCAAAACGAGAAGAACCGTCAGCCCTGAAAGTACCTGTAAACAGATAACGGTTCATAAATTTATATTCCGCACGTGCGAGATAGGAAAACATCACCGAACCTACCGAGGAACCTCCCTTACCACCATAACTCACCAATTCCGTACCCTGCCAGATAGCATTCTGCACATTATCATCCGGGAAATCCCGCAATTTAAAATAGGTCAAGTTCTGTCTGTCTTTATTATAAACAATAGCTCCCAAAGCATTAAGGCTATGCTTCTCATTGAAAACTTTATTATAAGTCAAACGTCCTTCAAATTCCATCGTCTGTCCAGAAGTATGAGCTTGTCTCCCGACCCCTTTCTGATTTCCCCAGTAACCACTACCTTCCTGGGTATTACTGGAAGTATATTTATTTTCTTCACCTTTTCTCCGTTGATAAGTATACTGGGTCAACAAGGTCAGTTCCGGCAAAATTTTAAATTCCAGATTTCCGGAGAGCCTGAAGTTATCCTGATTGTAACGGGTAGTATTCTCTGTCATTTCAATTATGGGATTTACCAAATACTTTACACTACCTCCGGAAATATAAGAGTGCAGATACAAAGAACCGTCCTCGTTATAAGCTTTGATATCCGGCCGTGTTGCCGCAGCTTTTGACAGGGTCGCCCCATTGGCCTGACGGTCTGAAGTGGTTCCGGAGAATTTCATATTGGCTTTGATCCATTTATTGATATCGGCATCAAACCCTAAAGTGTAAGTATACCGCTGAAAATCAGTAGCCTTCATCTGTCCCAGTTCATTCGCATAACCGAAAGAAGCAAAATATCCGAAATCATTACTTCCACCACGGATGGAAACCCGGTGTTGCTGAGTGGACCCATACCGCATGACATATTTCATCCAGGGAGTATCTTCCTCACCGAAATATCCCGGAGCTGTTATTTTCTGATACATCGGATATAGGGTAACATCTTCAAATCCATCCGCTTTTGCTGCATTGGTAACAGCTTCCAGAAACAACATCTTATATTGATCTGAATTCAGTGTATTTATATCCGACACCAGACGGGTGGTACTATAGTCATAACTATAATTTATAACCGGTTTCTGGTTTCTTTGTCCGGCTTTCATCGTGATCATAATCACTCCGGCAGCTCCCCGGGAACCATAAATCGCAGCTGAAGATGCTCCTTTCAATATATCGATACTTTGCACATCGTCCGGATTTAATTCATTGATATCAAAATCCAGAGGCATAGGTACATTGTCTACAACAATCAGTGGAGAAAGAGCTCCGCTCAGGGATGGTACTCCCCGGATTTCCAAACGGGCAGAACTACCCGGAGAGCCGTCTCCGTTCAGAATACTTAAACCGGCAACTTGCCCCTGCATCATATGAGCAATATTTGTCGCTGTAGACTCTTCTATGATTTTCGAATCAAACCGGGAAACAGCTCCGGTCAAATCTTTCTTTGTTGCCGTTCCATAACCGATAACTACCACCTCATCCAGATCACTATATTCTTCTTCTAAAACCAGATTGAACTCCATCTTATCCTGAACAGGCACTTCAAGCGTCTTCATTCCCACAAAAGACAATTGCAGAACCATCCCTTCCTGAGGGACATTCAAAACAAAATGTCCGTTTACATCAGTAGCAGTCCCGATAGAAGTACCTTTCAGTACGACCGTTACCCCCGGTAAAAAATTCCCTTTCTGATCTTTGACAGTTCCGGATATTTTCTTCATCTCTACCTGCGGAAGAGAAACTGATTTATTCTCATATATCAATACATATCCATCTTTGATGACATAAGAAAAGCCCTCCCCCAATATTTCGCTCAATATCTCTTTTAAAGTACCCTCTTGTCTGGACAATTCTACTTTTCTATTTACATCCAGTACATTGGTATTATAAAAAAATTCCAACTGGCATTGTTTACTAATCTGGTTAAACACAGATTCAAGGGTACCTTTTTTCAGATTTAATTTCAACTGAAAATCCTGCGAATACGAATCATTCGCCCAAACACTTGATGCTGAAACCAAAATAATCAACAATAAATTTCGCATACACCGCAAAATTTTAAATTCACACTTTTTTTTCATACATTTGAAATTATAGTTAATAAATAGTCACAACATTGTCTCCGGACAAAAAGTTGTGAGAACTGTTTATGGATCAGGACAGGGAAGGTGAGAGTTCCCTGTTCTTTTTATTTCTGACGCAGAATGACCGTTTGGCCTTTGATTTCAAAATGCACATCCGTCACGGTCTCTATCATTTCCAGAAGATAATTCACCGGCCGGTCCTTTTCAGCAGCACCGCTAAAACGCAATTCTTTCAGACCGGGATTTTGATAAAAGAATTCACAATTATACCAACGGGCCAATTTGATCATAATATCATCCAGGCGCATATCTCTGAATTTAAACTTTCCATCTACCCAGGAAGTATATAAATCCGGATCACACTCCTTCAACTCGATATGACCGGTCCCCTTCTCGCAAGAAAGCACATATCCGGGACTCATCTCGTATTCCTGTTTCCGGTGAGGAATAGCCACCCTGATCCTGCCTTCTGCTAAAGCTGTCGTAACATACCGATCCTCCTGGTAGTCGGAAACGTTAAAGGCAGTACCCAAAACCCGGATATCCATCCGGCTTGTCTTCACAACAAAAGGAGTTTGCGATTTGGCAACCTTAAAATAGGCTTCTCCACTCAATTCTACTTTCCGTAGCTCATTATTAAAAGCTATCGGAAATTTTAATTCAGAACCGGAATTCATCCACACCTGAGTTCCGTCAGACAAGCGTACACAATACTCCCCTCCTGCCGGAACCTGAATCGTATTGAACCTGTCTTCTTCCGGAACAGCTTTGGCCAGTGAATAATCCAAGATAGCCGAAGCATCCTTTTTTATCACTACTCCGCAATCTGTTTTGACAACAGCAGTACTGTCAAGCTCCACCAAAGTCCCGTCACTCAATTGTAAACGGGCATAATGTTGTCCCGGACGGATAAGCTCAGGGGATTGCCCATTGTCCGGAGAATAAGACATCAGATACCATACAACAGACAAAGTAATCACCAGTACAGCAGCCAAACTGGATACATAACGCAGGAATTTTCTGTAATACACTTGTTTTTTACGCCGTCCAAGACGATATTCTATATTTTCTCTCAATAGAAGCAGCTTCTCTTCCGGGATAGGCGGTATTTCTTCTGCCAGAAGATCAAAATCATGATACCAATGGTTTATTTGTTCCGTTTCTTCTTCAGAACACTTGCCCAGGCGGTATTTTTTCAATAAATCAATCAGCAAATGTGAATCCATTTTTCAGTGTCTTTTTAATAAAGACAACTGCCGGAATAAAGTAGTACTATGCGAAAAATATAAAATTTTTATGATTCATCTCATTTTTTAACCGCCGGAGGATCTCTGTCAATTGATTCTTAATGGTTTGCTCTGATACATTTAATTTTTCAGCAATTTCTTTTACAGTCAGATGCTGTTCGCGGCTAAGTATATACACAGTCTTCAAACGGGGAGGAAAAGTTTCAACTGTTTTGGCAAGTTTTGTCTTCAGGTCTTCAGATACAATCTTCACCCAGGTATAATCGTCAGACTCATCCCGGTTTTGCCGGGCAATAGTCTGATATTTCTCACGGATCTGATTTTCCCTGATGGTATTCAGTATATGATTTTTCAACCACACTAATAAATAAGCTCTGACATTGGTTTCAACTTTCAGACTTTCCCGTTTTTCCCACAATTGTATAAAAAAATCCTGAAAAATATCATCAGCATCAAATGAAGAATTCACCCGGACCAATATGTTCCGGTATATAAGGTCAGAATAACGCTGATAAAGCTCGTAAAATGCCCAGCGTTCACCCGCATGCAAAGCATTTATTATATTCAAATCTGAATATTCCATAGTTGAATCAGCATATAAAAACGTCCATATAAAATAGGTAAAAATAAATTATATGCTTAACATCTATTTCCAATAGCTAATAAATTGACTGATAGTTTTTATTATCGCTATGTTTGCTTATTTTTGCAACGATTATATGCAGTTCAATACAATCAAAAAAAACGGACGTTTATTATTTCCTCAATCCTCTGTAAATCAACACATCTTTCCTTTTTAAAAAAAATTATTTTTTATTTTACACCAATACATATCACTTATTTTCAAATATTTACAATTATTACATTTTAACCTATTCTTCCAATCAGGATTCCCGGTCCTATTTATTACCTTTGGTACAACATTCAAATTAAAACCGTCATGTTGGAAAAATATGTCAAGATTCGTCAAGATTTACACTGTCATCCGGAATTATCAGGAAAAGAACAGCGTACTGCAGAACAAATCATAAAGCATCTGCAAGCCGTGGCCCCCACAGCCATCCATCTTTCAATCGGAGGAAACGGAGTCATTGCCGAATATAACTTCGGTTCAACAGGCCCGACCTTATTATTCCGGGCAGATACAGATGCCGTAGCTATTCCGGAAACCCTGGCCGTTCCATATCGTTCTGTGAACGCAGGTGTATCACACAAATGCGGGCACGATGGCCATACAAGCATTTTACTGGCCTTTGCAGAATTACTGCATCAACATCCTTTACAACAAGGAAAGATTATATTGCTTTTCCAACCGTCAGAAGAAAACGGCAAAGGAGCACAAGCGGTATTGCAGGATTCCTATTTCAGGCATCTTAAAATAGACAGAGCCTTTGCTCTGCACAATCTACCCGGTTTTCCTTACAATGCTATCATCTGCCGGCCAGAAAGTTTCACTTGTTCAGTCATCAGTTGTACCATCCGCATCCAAGGTAAAACATCACATGCTGCCGAACCGGAGAAAGCCATCTCCCCGGTTCCGGCATTATTGAAAATATTGAATGAAACCGAAAGCTGGAACTGCAATGAACCCACCTCAACCGGTTATTTCCGTTCCACCCTGATTGAATTACACATCGGAGAAGAAGCTTACGGGGTAACTGCCGGAGATGGCCTGATCCGTCTGACCCTACGGGCTTCCACAGAGACCAGCCTGCAGGCACACATCCGGAAATTGGAGAAGCTGGTAAAAGCAGAAGTCAACCCCCACAAAGCAATGAATTATAGCATTGAATGGGTAGAAGCCTTTGTCGCAAACGAAAACCATCCGACAGCAGTTAAGACAATCCGGAAAGCAGCTGCCAACAATCATTTCCTTTACCAGGAAAGCGACCGTCCTTTTGCCTGGGGAGAAGATTTCGGTTTATTCACCCAACATTTTCCCGGAGCCATGTTTGGTTTGGGAGCCGGTATCGAAACGTCCGCACTGCACACTCCCGATTATGACTTCCCCGATAAGGTAATTGCAGCAGGTGCACAGATGTTTTACGAAATAGCCCGTTTGGAAAGCTTGTAAAAATAACGACCGGTATAAACCAGCCGTCATGATAAACTTTATTTTTTCTGTCTCAATTCGAAATTCTTTCCCAGATAAACCCTTCTGACTTCAGGATCAGCCGCTAAATGTTCTGCAGTTCCGGATTGCAATATTTTACCATCATAAAGCAAATAAGCCCGGTCGGTAATAGACAAGGTTTCTTGTACATTATGGTCGGTAATCAGGATCCCGATATTTTTATCTTTTAATTTCTGCACAATCCCCTGAATATCCTCGACTGCTATGGGGTCTACACCGGCAAAAGGCTCATCCAGCAGAATAAACTTCGGACGTATCGAAAGGGCACGGGCAATCTCTGTACGGCGACGCTCGCCTCCGGACAACTGTATTCCCAGACTTTTCCGGATATGTTGCAAACCGAACTCATCCAGCATCTCCTCCAGACGTTCTTTTTGCTCCTCTTTTGTCATCCTGGTCATTTCCAGTACAGCACGGATATTGTCCTCCACGCTCAAACGCCTGAAAACTGAAGCTTCCTGAGCCAGATAGCCAACCCCATACTGAGCCCGCCGGTAAACAGGTTCTTTGGTAATCTCCTGATCATCCAGAAAAATCCGTCCGCCATTGGGGGTAATCAAACCTACAATCATGTAGAAAGAGGTTGTTTTACCCGCTCCATTCGGTCCCAACAAGCCTACAATTTCTCCTTGTTCCACATGTACTGAAACATCTTTCACTACTGTACGGCTCTTGTATTTCTTTACCAAATGTTCTGCTCGTAATATCATAACTCTTTATTTTATGCAAAGATAAAAAATTTGTTTAGCAAGCACTGCACAACAGCTTAGAAATTCAAATAAACCGAGAAATTGACCGCAAAATTCTGTACATCCTGCCCCGGCCGGCTTTCCCGGTGGGTCAAACGCCAGATTGCATCAATCCGGAAGATCCGGAAAATATTTTCAATTCCTACTCCCGCTTCAAAATAAGGCTTCGATACAGAAGTCATACCCTGTGGGAAAAGCAGGATAGCCTTTGTGTCCGGCAGACTACCATTATTTTTATCGGCCAAAGTCCCGATTAAACCTTTAAATACAAAAACCTCTCTCCATCTCAATTTTTTCATCAAAGGAATCTTTCCCAGAAAAAAACCTTTAAAATGATGTTCCCAGAAAAAAGCCAGCCATTTGTCGGAAGCAAATTCATAGTAATTCATACAGGAAAAAGCATAAGGATCATAAAAATAAGTAGCATTTCCTTCATGGAGTTTCAGCAAGGGATAGGGAACTTTTCCGAATATTTTGCCTCCGGTCAGTACCATATTCGATTTACCGAAAGGAGAAACCGGAAAATCATAATTTATAGAACCTACCACCCGGTAAAATTCGTAATCATTCTTAAATATTCCCTTGACTCCCATAGCCAGATCCAATCCCAATATCGGATAATCAGACCCCATACTATATTTATCGAAAGCTTTCCGGATAACAATCTCATTCTTAGACAGACGCGTATTCAAACGCAATATTGTGGACTGAATAGAGGGCATAACACTCCCATCCGGTTTCAGGAAAGGCACAAACGGAGACGAAAAAATATCCCTGACCTGTACTCCCAGTGTATTGGTTACCCCTTGCCTCCATTCCTGCTCAAAATTCATATCCAGTTGGTTCACCATACTCAGACGGTCGTTATCTCCCCTGGAAAATATGGAACTCAGAATATTCCCTTCTGTAAAAGCTCCCATTCCGGCCCCCAATTGTACAACATCATGTTTAAAGGACACTGACAACCTGGAAGTCGGTAAATCACTGAAAGAATAATCAAAACCTCCTGCTCCTTTTAACCTCCGGTCTTTCGTACCATAGGCTCCGTATCCGTATAGCCGGATTTTCCGGCTAAAATCTGTGGTTGTCCGAACCCCGAGCTGAAACCGGGCTCCTTCCTGTTTATTGAAACTGATCAGTTTATAATAAGGTCCCCACTCCACATACTCAGTATCATAATATCCCCCGAAAATCATCGAAACAATGGTATAAATATTCTGATACAAAGGCACATTCTTGATGGAGTCTACCATATTATAGATCTGTTTTTCTTTGGGGCTCAATGCAAACGGACGTATTGTATCCCAATATTTATCATCATTTTTCAGGACATCACTATGAATAATCACGTCATTATCCATCTTCAGAACCTCCCGGGGAATCTGAGGATTCAGTTGTACCTCAGAATAATCGATCTGCCTGTGTCCTAAAAAGGAGAGCAATTTGGCAGAATCGGACATTACCAGGGAAAAATCGGCAAAAATCTTATCCTGTTTCGGGAACCAGGTGGAATCATTAAGCAGTTGGTTCTGATTTTCGAGAACCAGATGCCTGATCCAGTTTACATTCAATCCCTTTACCATCTTCACCTGTGCAGACTGCAAAGCCCAGGTCATTGAATCAATACTCACCTCCCCGTCCAATACCGGAGTTGAAAAAGCTTTAGGATGAAAACGGATTTTATAGGTTTTTCGTCCGTTGATCTGCAGGCTGTCTACCAAATAATACTTATAAAATAACAACCCGTGATCGGACAGAGGACTTGCAAAACGAACTTCGAAAATATCAATGTAATTATCGTAAAGGTTAACATTGACATGCAAATGCCCGGTAAACTGAGCCAGCGTATAATCTTCCTCTATCCCGGAGATCCGGCTCGCTTTCACAATTTCACGCGATAAAGCCGGAGATTTCCGGAAATAATAATCAGCAGAAGCCTCTGAAATCATGATAGGCAAAAAAGGTTTGCCTGTGATAGCAGAAGTATCCATATGATCAAACACAAATCCAAAGTTCTTCTGTAGTTTTTTATTTTTGAATCCCGGTTTGAAATTCGTCATATCCAGCTCCATCTTAGTATATGTCTTACAATAATACTCAGAAAAATGGGACGGACTGTTTTTTGCTTTATTTTTACTTACATTTTTAAGAATAGCATGTGCAGGATTTTCTCCGGGAGTAACTTTTACCTCGTCCAGGTCAATGGTTTGAGGCTCCAGTTTAAAATCCACAGTATTATAGGCAGATTTGATGATTTTTACCTTCTGCGGGAGATAACCTATAAATGAAACCTGTAACTCAGACACCTCCTCCCGTGTTTCCAGAAAATAATTACCATCAAAATCAGTAGTCATTCCCACTGTAGTACCTGTAAAAAACACATTGACCAAAGGTAATACTTCACCTGTTTTTGCATCCGTAACCCTTCCTTTTACACGGGTACTTTGTGCAAATACAGATGAACTAATTAAAGCGAATATAATAATAAACAGAAATGTTTTTATCTGCATATCCTTATAACTAAACGACTCCTTCCCTCAGAATATCGTGAATATGAACCATTCCTTTATATACATTATCTTCAGTTATTACGATCAGTTGCGTAATACTGTTCTCCTCCATTTTCTGAAAAGCATTATAGGCCAGTTCGTCCTCAGAAATAGTCTTGGGAGCAGCAGACATAATATCTTTAGCCTTCAATCCATCCACATCAGCATATTTCTCCAGCATACGTCTCAGGTCTCCATCAGTCACAATGCCCAACAGATGCTTACTTTCATCCGTTACAGCAACAGCTCCCAACCGCCCTCCGGACATTTCCAGAATCACCTTACGGATATCATCTTCCAAAGATACACAAGGCGTATTTCCGTTGTCATAAACGTCGGAAACCCGTGTGTATAAACGTTTTCCCAAAGATCCTCCCGGATGATATCTGGCAAAATCCCTGCTGGAGAAACTGCGGCATTGTATCAGACAAATCGCCAGAGCATCCCCCAATACCAATTGAGCAGTTGTAGAATTGGTCGGAGCCAGATTATTGGGGCAGGCCTCCCGTTCCACCTGAGCTTTCAATATATATGCTGCATTTTTAGCCAGAAAAGAATCGGTATTCGACACCATAGCCACAATTTTTTCATTTCCCACATTCCGGATCAAAGGCACCAATACTTTGATCTCCGGAGTATTTCCGCTCTTAGAGATACAAATCACGACATCATCGTGGCAAATCATTCCCAAATCCCCATGGATAGCATCCGCCGCATGCATAAAAACCGAAGGAGTACCCGTAGAATTCAATGTTGCAACAATTTTCTGGGCAATAATAGCACTTTTTCCTATACCGGTTACAATAACACGTCCTTTACTTTGGTAGATCAATTGGACCACTTTTTCAAAATCGTCATCTATATAATCGGCTAAATTCTGTATAGCCAATGCTTCGTCAGCAATCACTTTTTTTGCAATAGCCTTGATATCAACCATTTCAATTTTTATTTTAAAATATTTCTCAAACAATAGACAATATTTATGCCAAAAAAAGTCTGAAAAATTATTGTTACACAATTTTTTTCCTATAACTTTACTAATGGCAAAAGTACCATTTTTTGTCATTTATTGACCCAGGTGTTCATAACATTTATTGTGCCATTTTGTTTGTTCATACAAATTAAGTTATAAATTTGCAGCTCCCTCAAAAAGGGGTGTGCGAAATATATTAATTAATACAATGGGATTGCAGATTGATTTACACGCAAAATTAAAGGAGTATTTTGGCTTTGATCACTTTAAAGGTAATCAGGAAGCCATTATTAAGAATGTGCTGGCAGGAAATAACACATTTGTATTAATGCCGACAGGGGGAGGAAAATCATTGTGTTACCAATTACCGGCTTTGCTTTTAGAGGGTACCGCTATCATCATTTCGCCATTGATTGCACTGATGAAGAATCAGGTAGATGCTATGCGTTCATTTTCAGAAGCAGAGGGGATAGCTCATTTTCTGAACTCCTCTCTGACTAAAAACGAAATATTAAGCGTCAAAGAAGATATTTTAAACGGAAAGACCAAAATGTTATACGTAGCTCCGGAGTCTCTGACCAAGGAAAGCAACGTTGAATTTCTGAAAAAAATAAAAATTTCATTCTTCGCCGTCGATGAGGCACATTGTATTTCTGAATGGGGACATGATTTCCGGACAGAATACCGGAAGATCCGGCCCATTGTTGAAGAAATCGGGAAAGCCCCGATCATTGCCCTAACGGCGACAGCCACCCCGAAAGTACAGAACGACATCCAGAAAAATCTGGACATGATGGACGCTCAGGTCTTCAAATCTTCTTTCAACCGCGCCAATCTTTACTACGAAGTACGTCCCAAACAAGGAGATGTAACAAAAGATATCATCAAATTCATCAAAAATCACGAAGGGAAATCCGGTATCATCTATTGCCTGAGCCGTAAAAAAGTAGAAGAACTGGCAGAGGTATTGTGTATAAACGGCATCAAAGCAGCTCCTTACCATGCAGGAATGGACGCCTCAACCCGGAGTGCCAACCAGGATAAATTCCTGATGGAAGAAGTGGATGTCATTGTGGCAACCATTGCTTTCGGAATGGGAATCGACAAACCGGATGTCCGTTTTGTCATCCATTACGATATACCGAAAAGCCTGGAGGGTTACTATCAGGAAACAGGACGGGCCGGACGGGATGGCGGTGAAGGTATTTGTCTGACTTATTACAGTTACAAGGACATCCAGAAACTGGAAAAATTCATGCAGGGGAAACCTATTGCAGAGCAGGAAATCGGGAAACAATTGTTGATGGAAACAGTGGCTTATGCGGAAACCTCGCTCTGCCGCCGGAAAGTTCTTTTGCACTACTTCGGAGAAACTTATGAAGAAGAAAACTGTGGTTGTTGCGACAATTGTCTCTATCCCAAAAAAGAATTCGAAGGTATGGATTATATGGTAGACGCACTTGCCTTGGTAAGTGAGGTTAAAGAAAAGTTTAAAATAGAACACTTAGTTAATATTCTGATCGGAGAAGCCGACACAGCTGTTAAATCATATAAACATGACAAACTGGAATTGTTCGGTTCCGGCTCAGAAAAAAGCCGCCAATTCTGGACAATGGTGTATCGCCGCGCTTTGGTGAACTCATTCATAGAAAAAGATATAGAACAGTATGGAGTCATAAAACTGACTGAAGAAGGCCAGAAATTTTTGGATAACCCTAAAAGTTTTATGCTGATGGAAGATCATAATTTTGACGAAAACGAAGAAGAAGAAGAAAAGATTCAGGAGAAAGGCGGAGTTTCTGCGCTGGATAGCACTTTGTTCGCCATTCTGAAAGATCTGCGTAAGAAAATAGCCAAAACCAATAATCTGCCTCCTTATGTCATCTTCCAGGATCCTTCTCTGGAAGATATGTGTACCAACTATCCGATCACGCTGGAAGAATTAGCCAACATCCAGGGGGTTGGAGCCGGAAAAGCTCAGAAATACGGAAAAGAGTTTGTTGAAATCATCAAACAATACGTCGAAGACAACGAAATTGAACGGGCACAGGATATGGTGGTAAAAACCGTTGCCAACAAATCCAAATTCAAAGTATACATCATCCAGAATATTGACCGGCAGATCGATCTGGAAGATATTGCTTCTGCCCTGAATCTCTCTTTTGACGAATTGATCAAAGAAATGGAAGCCATTGTCTTCTCTGGCACCAAACTAAATATCGACTATTACCTCAACCAGATACTGGACGACGAACAACAACAGGAAATTCTGGGGTATTTCATGGAAGCTTCTTCGGACAATATTTCCGAAGCCTTTGATGAATTTGAAGGGGACTACGCAGAAGAAGATTTACGGTTGATGCGCCTGAAACTGCATTCCAAACACGGTAATTAATAAAATACATTTCAGAGAAAGGTGTCAGGAAGATTTCCCGGACACCTTTCTCAAAATTTATCCTTTCATTTTATCTACCGAACGCACAAATGGTATATCGTCACGGAATAATTTCCGGTAAGTAACATGTGTTTTACATGCAGTAGCACCAAGATACCCCATTAAATGTACCATAGGAGGATTAAAATCACCCACCCAATTCATTTCCAAATATTTATATTCCCGGTTTTGTTCAATGATCCGCTCCGTAAAGCGCTTGATCATAGCAGCCTCAACCCCTTTCCCCTGAAATTCAGGAACAACCCCGAATAGCTGCCCCAAAGCGACATCTATCTTCCGGATATGGCGGTAATACATAAATTTCAGCATTCCTAACAGGTTCATCTTCCCATTCAAATGTTTTACCGCCTGATTCAGTTCCGGAAACATCAGGAAGAAACCTATCGGCTGCTCTTTATAAAAAGCAAAATAAATCAGGTCTTTATCAATGATCGGCTGCAAACTTTTATAGATAGTCTCCACCTGTTCCCGGGTAATACCGTCC